>CAJASG010000239.1 GCA_903944555.1 uncultured beta proteobacterium | reverse complement strand
TGACGTCAAACTGCTCTCCCCTGACCGTGTGGCTGGCCCTGACCTTGCTGCGCATGGCGTCAATTTCTTCGCGCAGTCCCGCGCTGTCGCGCACCGTGCCAATGACGGCTTCACGCACGGCGTCAAAGCGAGACTGCAACGGTGCATCGCCCAGCACAAAGCGGGCGCGGGTCATGGCCTGGTGTTCCCAGGTCCAGGCCGTATTGCTGCCCCGTTGTTGCTGGTACCGGGAGTAGGACTCGAAACTGGTCACCAGTAACCCCGAGCTGCCGTTGGGGCGCAGCGCGGTGTCGATCTCGTACAGGTCCCCTTCACCGGTCTTGACGGTCAACCAGTTGATGAGCTTGCGCACCAGCGCAGCGTAAACCTCCGAGGCACGCTCGTCCTCATCGTCATACACAAAAACCAGGTCCAAGTCGCTGCCATAGCTCAGTTCCTTGCCACCCAGCTTGCCGTAGGCAATGATGGCAAAGTGGTCGTGGTCCGGACGGTGGCGATTTTTCAAGCGGCTCCAGCACCAGCGTGTGGTGATGCGCAGCAGGCTTTCGGCCAAGGCGCTCAAATCGTCAGCCACCTGCTCCACGGTGAGTCGCCCCTCGATATCGCGTGCCAGCGTGCGAAAGACCTCTGCGTGGTGGGCACGGCGCAGCAGATTGAGCAGCGTTTCGTCATCGTCTTCGGCGCTGCGTTGCAGGGCCGTCAGTCGACGCTCCAGTTCTTGCTCGAAATCGACGGCATCAAAGCGTTCGTCCAGCATGGCATTGCTGGCCAACTCATCAATGACGCCGGGATGCTTGAGCAGGTAGCGTGCGGGCCAGCGGGCCGCACCCAGCATGCGCAGCAAGCGCTCGTGCACGTTGGGGCGTTCCAGCAGCAAGGCCAGATAGCTCTCGCGCCGCAACAGCGGCTCAACCCAGTCGGCCAGCCGCACTGCGGCCTCCTCGGTGACCTTGCCCTCGGTGAGCCACTGCGCGGTGCGCAGAATCAGTCGACTTAAACGCAGGCGCGACTCCTCGCGCAGTGCCAGTACGCGGGGGTGCTCGCGCCAACTGGCCACCCGTTCGCGGAATCGCCCGTTTAGCTCTTCCAGCAAACCATCAAAGTCGCCCATGCCCTGGCTACTGGAATTGTTGCCGCAGCCTTTGCAGTCTTGCTGCGCACCGCCCAACAAGGAGTCAAATTCCTGCGCTACCAGTTCGCGGTGGCGGTTGAGTTCGCCCAGGAAGGCGCTGCTGTCAGCAAAGTTCAGGGTTTCGGCAATCCAGCCCAGATCGGCATCATCGGTGGGCAAGACATGGGTTTGCTGGTCATCCAGGTATTGGATACGGTGCTCCACCTGGCGCAGGAAGTTGTACGCCTGTGCCAGGGCATCGGCTGTCGCCTGTGGCATCAGTCCGGCCGTGGCCAGCCGCTGCAAGGCGCTGACAGTGGGGCGCGTGCGCAGTTCGGGGTACTGCCCACCCCGCACCACTTGCAGTAACTGGACCGTGAACTCAATCTCGCGAATGCCGCCGCGCGACAGCTTGACGTCGTTGCTGCGCTCCGGGCGCCCCGCGCTGCGTTTGGCCGCATGTTCACGGATCTGGCGGTGCAAAACGCGCAGAGAGTCAAACACGTTGTAGTCCAGGTAGCGTCTGAACACAAACGGAATAATCATGCCGCGCAGGTTTTGTGCACATTGGGATGCTATGGCCTGTGCCGGGGCCACCACCCGACTTTTGAGCCAGGCAAAACGCTCCCACTCACGGCCCTGCACATGGAAGTACTCTTCAAGTCCGCCCAAAGAGACGGCGGGTGGGCCCGAGTTGCCGTTGGGGCGCAGCGCCAAATCAACCCGAAACACAAAACCATGCTCGGTGGTGTCGCCCACCAGGGCGTACATGGCACGCACTTGCTTGCCGAAGTACTCTTGATTGGAAATTCGGCCACGGCCATTGGCATCGCCCGCCGTGTCGCCATCGTGGTCGTAGATGTAAATCAGATCGATGTCGCTGGATACATTGAGTTCCCGTGCCCCCAGCTTGCCCATGCCGACAATGCAAAGCTGTGCCGGCACGCCATGGTGCGTCATGGGAGCCCCATGGATTTCGCTTAGGGCCTGTGCGCTGGCACCAAAGGCGATGTCCAGCGCAAACTCGGCCAGATCGGTCATGACCCCGGTGACTGTTTTTAGGTCGGCGTGTCCGTCGCAATCCAGGTTCGCCAGGCGTTCGAGCACCAGTTGGCGGGTGGTGCGCAATGCTGCGCCTACGTCCAAGCCTTGCGCCTGCAAGGCGCCAAAGAGCTGACGCAACGAATGCCCGTTTGGTATGCCTGGCGGCAGCAGCGACAGCTGTTGGTCGTAGCGGCGATGTACGCGCTGGACAAATCGGGAGCCGGTTGACAAGGTGGCGGTCATATTGCGGGTCATAATTCCTGACATAGCTCCGAATGCATGATGATTGAACCGACTCCCACCCCTTCCCTTTGGCTCAAGATCGGCGCTGTTGCTGCCCGATGGGCCTTGGGTGTGGTTGCGTTGGCCTGGATCGTCTTGGCCATCCTCTGGGGGGGATTGCACTTCCTGATTGTGCCGCGAATTGCGGACTTTCGTCCGTTGCTGGAGTTGCGGGCCAGCAAGGCCCTCGGGGTCACCGTGCGCATCGGGGAAATTGTGGCCAAGTCCAACGGGCTGATCCCGTCGATCGAGTTGCGCGATGTCGTCGTGCTCGATGGGGCCAATCGCGAGGCCTTGCGGCTCCCCAAGATCTTGGTGGCCTTGTCTCCGCGCTCTGCGCTCAGCATGGGGTTTGAGCAGTTGTACATCGAGAGTCCGGTGCTGGATATTCGACGCACGGCCGATGGGCGCATATGGATTGCCGGCTTTGCCTTGCCGGAGGCCAGTAGTGCGGATACTGCGGGAGTTGACTGGATTTTTTCCCAAAGCGAAGTGGCGATTGTTCACGGCACGGTGACTTGGACCGACGAGTTGCGCGGCGCACCGCCCTTGAGCTTGAGCGCGGTCGATCTGGTGCTGCGCAACCGGCTTTTGACCCATGCATTGCGGCTTGATGCCACGCCGCCCGCCGAGTGGGGTGAGCGCCTGAGTTTGCAGGGGGTTTTCAAGCAACCGCTGCTGTCGCGCCGGGCGGGTGACTGGAAGAGCTGGCAAGGTCAGATCTATACCAACTTTGGACAGGTGGATTTGGCGCAATTGCGCCGCTACGCCGATGTGGGTGTCGATGTGGTGCATGGCGCGGGAGCCTTGAGCGCCTGGGTGGATGTGGACCGGGGCGCTTTGACCGGGGTGACTGCCGACTTGGCCCTGAAGGGCGTCAATGTCCGGGTTGACACCAAGCTGGAGGCCCTGGCGTTCGATCAGATCGCAGGGCGCCTTGGCGTCAAGTGGATGGAGGGTGGCTTCGAGTTTCAGACCCACGGTTTGCAGTTTGACACCCATGACGGCTTGCATTGGCCGGGTGGCAATGCCCGTGTGGCGTTGTATGCCGCACAGGCAAGCAAGCCCGCACGCGGCGAGTTGTTGGCGGACCGGTTGGACTAGTCCTCCATCGAGCAAATAGCCAACATCTAGCCCTTGGGCGATGACGCCCAAGCGGCCTTGACACGATTGTCTCCCAGTGGCCTGGTTGAGCAGGTACAGGCCAGCTGGGCGGGGCCGTTGGCGGAGCCGACCCAGTTCTCGGTCAAGGGCCGGGTGGTGAACCTGACGATTGCCGCGACGGCCCACGACGGCGTCCAGACCCCCGGCTTCAAAGGGGTTGATATTGATTTTGAAGCCAACCCTGCGGGTGGCAAGGCCAGTCTTGCCATGCGCAATGGCGTCATTGATGCGTTGGGGGTGTTTGATGAGCCGGTGATGCATTTTGACCAGTTGGGCGGTGAGGTCGTTTGGAAAACACAGGGTAGTGCGATCAGCGTTTCGGTGCCCCGGCTGCGTTTTAGCAATGCCGATGCGCAAGGGGAACTCCAACTGAAATGGCAAACAGCGCCAACCGGGGAGTCCAAGGCCCTGGCGGGGGCGAGCCGTTTCCCTGGGGTGATGGATTTGCAGGGCACCCTGAGCCGAGCGAGTGCCAACCGTGTTTCGCGCTACCTGCCCACCGTGTTGGACAAAGAGGTGCGCGACTATTTGCATGACGCGTTGTTGGGTGGTAGCGCGTCTGCGGTGAAATTCAAGGTGAAGGGCAATTTGAATGACTTTCCATTCTCCGACCCCAAGTTGGGCGAGTTCCGGATTTCGCTCAATGTCCAAAATGTGACCTATGCCTACGCCCCGGCCAGTATCTTGCCCAAAGGCAGTCTGCCATGGCCGGTGCTGAGCCAGCTCTCGGGCGAACTGCTTATCGACCGGGGCGCACTCCAGATCAAGGGCGCACGCGGTAGTCTGGCGGGGTCGCCGGGTTTGAAAATCAGCAAAGCCGACGCGCTCATTAGCAATCTCTATGACGAAGCCACCTTGGTCGTCACGGCAGAGGCGCAGGGACCGCTGGCGGAGGGGCTGGGCCTGGTGCTCAGTTCTCCGTTGAATGAAATCACCGGCAAAGCATTGGCGCGCGCCACGGCCACCGGCGCTGCCGACTACCGGGTGAAGTTGGGCTTTCCGCTGGCGGCGGTGGAGCGCATCGCCGTGCAGGGCTCGGTCGCCCTGGCAGGCAACGACCTTCAAATCTCGCCAGACACGCCCCGGCTGACGCGCGCCCGGGGACTGGTGGCCTTTTCAGAGACCGGCTTTTCACTCACCGGGGGGCAAGCCCGCACACTGGGCGGGGAGATGCGGATTGAAGGGGGGCTAAGCGTCGCGGTGCCCGCGCGCGCCGCGCCGCTGGTGTTGCGCATGCAGGGCACGGCCAGTGCCGAGGGCCTGCGCCAGGCCAAAGAGCTTGGGTTTGCCGCGCGGCTGGCCGAATATGCCAGTGGCGCTGCGGCGTACACGGCCGTGCTGGGGCTGCGCGGTGGGGTGACTGAGTTGCAGATCAACAGCAGCCTGGTGGGCTTGGCCCTGAATTTGCCGGCCCCGTTTGCCAAAACGGCTGAGGCGTCCCTGCCCCTGCGCCTGGAGACCACGGCCGTACGCACACCGCAACCGCCCGCAGCAACTGCCGCGGGTGTCGTGTACACCCAGGACCAGTTCCAGCTGGATGTGGGCCGGTTGGCCAACTTCACCTACGTGCGGGATGTGACCGGCCCGGAACCCCGCGTGTTGCGCGGCGCCATTGGCGTGGGCTTGGCGGCGGATGAGTCGGCGCCGTTGCCCATGGACGGTGTCGTGGCCAACATCAATCTGGACAGTGTGGACCTGGATGCGTGGATCAAGGTGTTGTCCGATGCGTCGGGCACCGACCTTGCGGCCAGCCATCAAAACGGTGCCAGTACGGCGACGGGGATGGCGTACTTGCCCACCAGTATGGCGATCCGGGCCAATGAGCTGGTTTTTGAGGGGCGCAAGCTGAACCGTGTGGTGGTGGGAGGTGGGCGCGAGGGCTTGTTGTGGCGGGCCAACCTGGATGCCTCGGAACTCAGTGGCTATGTGGAGTACCGCCAGCCTGCAGGTGCCAATGCCGGGCGTTTGTATGCCCGCTTGGCCCGCTTGGTGATTGGGCAAAGCACGGCCCAGGATGTGGAAAACCTGCTCGACGCACAACCCGCCAGCATTCCAGCGCTGGATGTGGTGGTGGAAGACCTGGAGTTGCGCGGGAAGAAGTGGGGGCGGGTCGAAATCGATGCCGTGAATCTTGGCGCGAGCGCCGCCCGTGAAACTGCCAAGGAATGGCGGCTGAACCGGTTCAACGTGATTACCCCCGAGGCGGTGCTCTCGGCCAGCGGAAACTGGACAAATATCAACGTGCTGACGGCGCCCAATGCCAGCCGCAGTATCAAAGACCGCCGCCGCACGGTGATGAACTTCAAGCTGGACATCGCTAACGCCGGTGATGTGCTCAACCGGTTCGGCATGAGCGGTGTAGTACGCAAAGGAAGTGGCAAGATGGAGGGACAAGTTGCGTGGCTGGGCTCCCCTATTACACTGGACTACCCCAGTCTGAGTGGCAACTTCAATGTCGACATTGAGACCGGACAGTTTCTGAAAGCCGACCCTGGGCTGGCCAAGTTGTTGGGTGTTTTAAGTCTGCAGGCATTGCCGCGTCGGCTCGCGCTGGACTTCCGGGATGTCTTCAGTGAAGGCTTTGCGTTTGACTTCGTGCGGGGCGATGTGGTCATTGAGCAAGGCATTGCCCGCACCAACAATCTGCAAATGAAAGGCGTGAATGCCGCCGTGCTGATGGAGGGGCAGGCCGACATCGCGCGGGAAACCCAGGCCGTCAAAGTGGTGGTCATACCCGAGATCAACGCTGGCAGTGCGTCACTGATTGCGACCGCCATCAATCCGCTTGTGGGCCTGACCACTTTCTTGGCGCAGGTGATTTTGCGCCGCCCCTTGATCGAGGCGGCCACGCAAGAGTTCTTTGTTGACGGTACCTGGGTGGACCCTCGCGTTACCAAAGTTCCACACAACAGCTCCTCCGCCACGCCCCCTGCCGCCAAACCCGAGACCTCCAAATGAGAATCGCCGCTATACAAATGGTGTCTACGGACAGTCTGGGCCACAACCTGGAGCGGGCGGGTGCATTGCTGGCGCAGGCGGCACGCAGTGGGGCCGAACTGGCCGTGTTGCCCGAATATTTTTGCCTGATCGGTCAGCAGGATTCGGACAAGCTGGCCATCCATGAGCCGTTCGGCAGCGGTCCCATGCAGCAGTTTCTGGCCGAAACTGCCCGTGATCTGGGTTTATGGCTGGTCGCGGGCACCCTGCCGCTGACGGCATCCCAGCCGCAGCGTGTGACCAACAGCACCTTGGTGTTCAATCCGCAGGGCGCGTGTGTCGCCCGCTACGACAAGATCCATTTGTTTCGCTTTGACAATGGCGTAGAGCGCTACGACGAGTCCCAGGTGCTGGAGCGCGGCCACACCCCGACCCAGTTTGTGCTGCCCTCGCGCGATGGCCACCACTGGAACATTGGGTTGAGCGTGTGCTACGACCTGCGCTTTCCCGAGTTGTACCGGGCCTACGCCAAAGCAGGGGCCGATTTGATGCTGGTGCCCAGCGCCTTCACCCACACCACAGGGCAGGCGCATTGGGAGGTGCTGCTGCGCGCCAGGGCGATTGAAAACCTGGCTTTTGTCGCAGCGGCGGCGCAGGGTGGGGTGCATCCCAGTGGGCGGCGTACCTGGGGTCAGTCCATGGTGGTTGACCCATGGGGGGCGGTGCTGGCGGAGCAGGCGCAGGGCGAAGGTGTGGTGCTGGCGGAGCTGGACCCGCAGACCCTGGCGCAGCACCGGGCCCAACTGCCCGCACTGCAACACAGGCTGCTTTGATGGGTTGCTTTTCTGCTATTAATTTAGGAGCTGTTTGCGCACGTTCTACGTGGGTTTTGGCTACTTTTGGCTCAAATTTTCAGGCTCCTTTGAGGTCGCATCCTGTATTGCGCTCGGCGCATCAGGGGCTTGTGGCAGCTCACCATTCTTGCGGCCGGAAAACATGGTCCACCAAATAATGCCAATGAAGATCAATCCAGCCCCAAGGGACTCAAGTAATAGCAATTCCATGCGTGGGCTCCTTGCCTTCGGGTACAGGGTGC
>CAJASG010000238.1 GCA_903944555.1 uncultured beta proteobacterium | reverse complement strand
GTGAGCAATTGCCCAGACACATAGAATCCCACCGCGGTGGGGCCGTGGCGCTGTAGGATGTCGGTAAATCGACTGCAGGCCCAATCCAGCGCACTGTCCCACCCAATAGCCTGCGGTTCCGCGCCACGCTGCAGGCGTTGCATGGGTTGCAGCAGCCGGGTTTGCTGGGTCACCTCCGGGCTGGCGGTGAGGTGCAGGGTGGAGCCCTTGGAGCACAGGCGCCCGAAGTTGGCTGGGTGCTCAGGGTCACCCCGCACACCCACGATGCGTTCACCGCCACTTGGCGTGCCACGGGTCTCGATGATCACGCCACAGCCGACACCGCAATAAGGGCAGGTGGAGCGGGTCGAGCGCGTCTGCGGATCTGTGCCCATCGGGACGATGGGGATGCGGCGGGGGGCTGTGGCGGGGAGGGTCATGCCGCGCTGGGATCGGTGTGGTTTTTGCAGCCAGGCCCTGCGACCGGGGCCGTCAGGTCCAGGGCGTGGTGGGCCAGCTCTTGGGCGTTCAGGTGCACCGCGCCGCCTTCGACCTTGACGCTGAACTTGGGGGTACAACCCTCATCGGGGGCGGCAGCCTGGCCGGTGCACAGGCCAATGGTCCAGTTATGCAGCGGGCAGGCCACGCTGGTGCCAAACACAATGCCCTGGCTTAAGGGGCCGCCTTTGTGGGGGCAGCGGTCGAGCAGGGCGAACACCTCGTCCTTGTCGTTGCGAAATACTGCTACGTCCATTCCTGCGGGGCGCGCCACACAGCGGGAGCCTAGGACGGGGATGTCGGTGACTAGACAGATTTTTTTCCAATCGCTCATATTTGTTCCTTTTTTAGATGTTTTTGCTGCGTTTTTCGTAGCTGCTTGCGCATATTCCATGCGGCTTCGGAGCCTGATTGGCAGCGGATTCTGCTTCGTGTCCCCCGCCCGCTTTGCGGGCTCCTCCTTGACCTACGCAGAATTCACTGCCACTCAGGCTCCTTGTGGTGTCTGTGCTATATTTTTTATAGCTGCTTGCGCATATTCCACGGGGGCTAGATGGCTAAATGGCTTGTATTCTTTGCTTGTTCATGCGTCTACTGTTAGCTTGTCAAACTGGCGGGTGTCCACCTGGGCTTCTTTGAAGTCGAACCAGGGATCGGGCTCACCGTCCAGCGCAAACTGCAGCTTGGCCCACAGGGCTTTGCGTCCGGCTTCGTCCTCCAGAATCTTCTTCTTCACGTAGTCCATGCCGACGCGGTTCAGGTAGTGCACGGTGCGCTCCAGGTACCAGCCTTCTTCGCGGTACAGCTGCATGAAGGCGCCGGTGTACTCCAGCACTTCTTCCGATGTTTTGAGCTTGGTGAAGAAGTGCGCCACTTCGGTTTTGATACCGCCATTGCCGCCGATGTGCATCTCCCAGCCGCTGTCCACCCCGATGATGCCGACGTCCTTGATACCGGCCTCAGCACAGTTGCGCGGGCAGCCCGACACGGCGAACTTCACTTTGTGCGGGGCGTACATGCGCCACATGGCTTTTTCCAGGTCTTTGCCCATTTGGGTGGAGTCCTGCGTGCCCATGCGGCACCACTCGCTGCCGACGCAGGTTTTGACGGTGCGCAGTGCCTTGGCATAGGCGTGGCCCGATGGCATGCCGATGTCTTTCCAGACGTTGACCAGGTCCTCCTTCTTCACGCCCAACAAATCGATGCGCTGGCCGCCGGTGACCTTGACGGTCGGGATCTTGTATTTGTCCACCGCGTCCGCGATCCGGCGCAATTCATCGGCCGTGGTCTCGCCGCCCCACATGCGCGGGATGACGGAGTAGGTGCCGTCCTTCTGGATGTTGGCGTGGCTCCGTTCGTTGATGGCGCGGCTTTGCGGGTCGTCCTTTGCCTCTTTGGGCCAGCTGCTCAGCACGTAGTAGTTGATGGCTGGGCGGCACGACGCACAACCATTGGGCGTGCGCCACTCCATGAAGTGCATGACTTCGCCGATGGTGAGCAGCTTGTTGGCCACGATGGCATCGCGCACGGCTTGGTGCCCGTGCTCGGTACAGCCGCACATGGCCTTGGTCTTGGGGGTGGCGGAGTAGTCGCCACCGGCAGTGAACATCAAAATCTGCTCGACCAAGCCGGTGCACGAACCGCACGACGCGCTGGCCTTGGTGTGCTTGCGCACTTCGTCCAGCGTGAACAGGCCTTTTTCCTTTATCGCCTTGCAGATGGTGCCCTTGGTCACGCCATTGCAGCCGCAGACCTCGGCAGTGTCGGGCATGCTGGCGGCCTTGTTGTGGCCTTCATGGCCGGCATCGCCAATATTGCTTTCGCCGAACATCAGTTTGTCGCGGATGTCGCTCACGCTGCGGCCATCGCGCAGCAGCTTGAAGTACCAGCTGCCGTCCACCGTGTCGCCGTACAGGCAGGCGCCCACTAATTTATCGTCCTTGATCACCAGCTTCTTGTAGACACCACCGTAGGGGTCGCTCATCACCAGTTCTTCGGTGCCTTCGCCGCCTGCGAAGTCGCCTGCGCTGAACAAATCAATGCCGGTAACCTTGAGCTTGGTCGATGTGAGCGAGCCCTTGTACTGGCCAATGCCAAACTGCGCCAAATGGTTGGCCGCCACTTTGGCCTGCTCAAACAGGGGCGCAACCAGCCCGTAGGCAATGCCACGGTGCGCGGCGCATTCACCCACCGAGTAGATGCGTGCATCGGTGATGGTCTGCATGGTGTCAGTAACCACAATGCCCTTGTTGCAATGCAGGCGCATGCTCTCCGCCAGCGTTGTGTTGGGGCGAATGCCAACGGCCATCACCACCAGGTCGGCCAGCGCTGAAGTGCCGTCCTTGAATTGGATGCTTTGCACGCGGCCGCCCTTGCCCTCAAGTGCATTGCCGACCAGCTCCTGGGTTTGTGCTCCCATCAGGAACTTCAGGCCCCGGTCTTCCAGCGACTTTTGCAGCATCTTGCCAGCCACGGTGTCCAGTTGGCGCTCCATCAGGGTGGGCATGACGTGCACCACGCTCACGGTCATGCCGCGCAGCATCAGACCGTTGGCCGCTTCCAGGCCCAGTAGACCACCACCGATAACCACCGCGTTTTTGTACTTGGTGGCCGCGTCGATCATCGCGTTGGTGTCGGCAATGTCGCGGTATGCAATTACGCCCTCCAAGTCCTTGCCCGGCACCGGCAGGATGAAGGGGTTGGAGCCGGTGCACATCAGCAGGCGGTCGTATTCGGCGCTAAGCTTCTCGCCGGTGGCGCTCTCGGCGTGCACGATGCGTTTGACGCGGTCGACCGAGGTGACCTTCCAACCTGCATGCAGGTGGATGTTGTTCTCTTTGTACCAGTCCCACGAGTTGAGCACGATCTCGTCCAGCGTCTGCTCTCCGGCCAGCACGGGCGAGAGCAGGATGCGGTTGTAGTTGGGGTGTGGCTCCGCGCCAAACACCGTAATGTCATACAGATCGGGCGACACCTTGAGCAGCTCCTCAATGGTGCGTACGCCGGCCATACCGTTACCGACCATCACGAGTTTCAATTTTTTCATTGCGGCTACTCCAGTGTTTGAATTGCGTAAATTTGTGCGAGCCTCGTGCCTGCTTTTAGGCGAGTCAGTGCGATACCGCGTATCGGCACCAGAGCGGGGCTGTAAATACAGAGTCAGACACGTCACTCGACCCGTCTGTTGCGCACGTCGTTATGCGCAGAGCCTTGGGCGCTATGGCCTAGGTTGGACGCTCCGTCACGTCCGATTAAGCTTATGCAAAACTTGTGCCATATGATCTGCCCTGTTTAGGTGCCTGGCCTCCAATTTGCTTGTGTGCCCCTGTGTCTTCTCTTGTGAACTACGGATATCTATGACGACCGCGTTGGTGTTTTTGAATGGCGTAAATGGTGCGTCACCGCTGGTGGCCGATCTTGAAGCGGCTGGTATACAGGTGCTGGGGGCGGTTGATACGCTGGCCCAACTGCTGCCGCAAGCCGCACGCCATGCCCCTGACGTGGTGATTTGCGAAGACCCGCGGCCCGGCGATGCCCTGTTCAAGGCGATGCAGGCGATGGCGCAGACCAGCCCGCGCCCGGTGATCGTGTTTACCAGCGATGTGGATGCCGAGCACATCGCACAGGCCATCGAATCCGGTATCCACGCCTATGTGGTCAACGGCTACGGTGGCCAACGGCTTCGCCCGCTGATTCACCTGGCTCAGGCCCGCTTCAAGCAGGAGCAGACCCTGCGCGACGCGCTGGCTGACGTAACCAGCCGCTTTGAAGAGCGCCGACTGGTGGACCGTGCCAAGGGCATCCTGATGCACGCGCGCCAAATGTCTGACGACGAGGCCTTTCAAATCCTGCGCACCGCGTCCATGCACAGCAACCAGCGCCTGGGCCAAGTGTCGGAGCACATCATCCACTCCGCCCACTTTGCGGACGGGGTGAACCGCGCGGGGCAGTTGCGCATGCTGTCGCAACGGCTGATCAAGCTGGTGCTTTTGCAGGTGGCAGGGGTGCAGACCCAAGCGCAACAGGCGCGCATTGCCGATTCGGTGGGGCGTATCGACACCAATCTGGCGCTCTTAACCAAGAGCCTGTCCAAACCAACCTTTGGCGACCTGCTGGGGCAGACGGTGGCCACTTGGAAACTGCTTAAAAAGGCCCTGCAGGGAGCATTGCAGGTCGATCAACTGGAGCAGATTGACGCCTTGGCCGAAGCCCTGCTGCAAAACGCCGAACGCCTGACCAGCAGCCTGGAAAACGCCGGTGCTGTGGCGCCGCTGCAAGTGCTGAACGTGGCGGGCCGCCAGCGCATGCTGTCGCAGCGGTATGCCAAATTTGCCTTGCAAGGCAGCGAAGCGGGTATGGCCGAGGCCAAAGCCGCCATTGATCAGGGCCTGAACTACCTCAACCGTATTCCCCTGAGCACCCCGGACATTCGCAGCGCGCTGACCGCAGCCACCCAAGGCTGGCAGCAGATGATGGCCGGTGCGACCCAGGCCGCCCGCCCCGCCGGGCAAGAGCGCTTGGCCGATGCCAGTGAGAGCCTGCTGGATGTGTTTGAGCAGCTGTCGGGCCACTACGAGCGCAGCATGCAAATGCTGGTGGGTTAAGTGGATTTGGCTGGGCTGCACCAGACTTGGGCATTGATTTTGCTTGCTGTGGTGCATGGCATTTGACATAGACATCGGTTTTGCTTCTCAAGCAGGCCGAAAAAAAACCAACGAAGACTTCTGTGCGGCCATGCTGCCCCAGCGCGGCCAGGAGGAGATGGGCTCCATCGTGGCCATTGCCGATGGCGTGAGCACGGGCGGTATGGGCAAGGAGGCGGCGCAAACCACAGTCACCAGTTTGGTGCGTGATTACTACGGCACGCCCGAAACCTGGGACACCACGGTGGCGCTAGACCGCATCATTGGTGCGCAAAACGCGTGGCTGGCGGGCATCAACCGGCGTCGCCACCCCATTTTGGGGCTCACCACCCTGACCGCACTGGTGCTGCGCGGCCAGTCCTACACCCTGGCGCATGTGGGCGACACCCGCTGCTATTTGCTGCGCGACGGCAAAACCATCCAGCTGACGCACGACCATGTGGTGGACCACCCCGATTTCAAACACCAGCTCTTGCGCTCGGTGGGCGCGGAAGACCATTTGGTCGTGGACTACGTGCAGGGCGACTTGCTGGTGGGCGATGTGTTTGTGCTGCTGAGCGACGGTGTGCATGGCTCGGTGCGCGAGCGCCGCCTGCATGAATTTGCGTCACTGCCCAGCGCGCAAGCGTCTTCCCAACAACTGGTGGACGCCGCGTTGGCGGCTGGCAGCGAGGACAACGCCACGGCAATGGTGGTGCGAGTGCTGGGCCTGCTGGACGCCACCCTCAACGATGCCAACCGCGCCGCCCAGGCCCTGCCGATTCCGGCGCGCCTGAAAGTGGGGGATGTGATTGACGGCCTTGTAGTCACTTCACCTGTGGCAGACAACGGCGTCAATGTGCTGTACCAGTTGCGCGACCCGGCAACGCAAACCCTGTATGCCCTCAAGACGCTGAACCCTGCGCGCGCCCACGACCAGGAAGAGCGCGCCATGCTGGCCCACGAGGCTTGGCTGGCCAAGCGGATGCAATCAAGCCGCGCGGCTGACAATCTGGTCCATATTTACGACCTATTGCCCAACGGCAAAGAGCGCTCCAGCTACTACCTGTTGTACGACT
>CAJASG010000237.1 GCA_903944555.1 uncultured beta proteobacterium | reverse complement strand
CTGGCTGATCCATGGCGATGCCGATGGCTTGCCCGGCCTCATCGTAGACCGCTACGGCGACACGCTGGTGGCCCAGTTCCTGAGCAGCGGTGTCGAGCGCTGGAAGGATGTGTTGGCGGATGCGCTGTTGGCTGAGACCGGCTTGACCAAGCTGTACGAGCGCTCCGACGCCAGCAGCCGCGCCCTGGAAGGCCTGCCGGAGTCCACCGGCTGGCTGCGCGGCAGTGGCTCGGTGGAGATGGTGTTGCAAGAGCACGACTGGCAACTCGGGCTGAATATTGCCGAAGGCCACAAAACCGGGTTCTACCTGGACCAGCGTGATAGCCGCAAGCGCTTTGCCGACTATGCCCAACGCTTGAAGTTCCAGCGGGTGCTCAACTGCTTTTGCTACACCGGCGGTTTTACCGTGGCAGCCCTGTCGGGCGGCGCGGCGCATGTCACGTCGATTGACTCGTCGGCCCCCGCCATTGAGAAAGCCGCTGCCAATGTGGCGCTGAACGGCTTTGCCGCAGAGCGGGCCACCTTCATGGACGCCGATGTGAATGCATCCTTGCGCCAGTTCATTGCCGATGGCAAGACCTTCGACGCCATCGTGCTCGATCCGCCGAAGTTTGCGCCCACTGTCGCGCACGCCGAACGGGCGGCGCGGGCCTACAAAGACATTAACCGCCTGGCCTTCAAATTGCTGGAGCCGGGCGGCGTGCTGTTCACCTACTCCTGCTCGGGTGGCATCAGTGCCGACCTGTTCCACAAGATCGTGGCGGGTGCGGGCATCGACGCCCAAGTCGACGGATACATCACCGAACGCATGGGCGGTGCGCCCGACCACCCGATGACGATCAACTTCCCGGAAGGTGAATACCTCAAGGGCCTGGTCGTCATGCGCAAGTAGCCACCTGCTGTTGCCTTGATTTGCCCGCGACGTCCCCCATTTGCTGATTTTTGGATTGCACCATGAGCTTGATTCCCGCCACCATCCTGACCGGCTTCCTCGGTTCGGGCAAAACCACTCTCTTGAAGCGCGTGCTGGCCGAGGCCCATGGCCAGAAGATCGCCGTCATTGAAAACGAGTTTGGTGAAGAAAACATCGACAGCGATATTTTGGTATCCGACACCACCGAGCAAATCATCCAGATGAGCAATGGCTGCATCTGCTGCACCATCCGCGAAGACCTGCGCGCCACGCTGCGCGATCTGGCAGAGAAAAAGCGCAAAGGCGAACTGGACTTTGACCGCGTGGTGATCGAGACCACCGGCCTGGCCGACCCCGGCCCGGTGGCGCAAACCTTCTTCATGGACGATGAAGTGGCCGAAAGCTACTTGCTGGATTCGATTTTGACGCTGGTGGATGCCAAGCACGCGCAAACCCAGCTCAACGACCGCCAGGAGGCGCGCCGCCAGATCGGGTTTGCCGACCAGATTTTCATCAGCAAGACCGACTTGGTGTCCAAAGACGAAGTCGATGCCTTGATGCACCGCATCAAGCACATGAACCCGCGTGCACCGCAAAAGGCGGTACATTTTGGCGAAGTGGCCTTAAGCGAGGTGTTTGACCTGCGCGGATTCAACCTCAATGCCAAACTGGATATTGACCCGGACTTTCTCAAGGAGGAGGCGCACGAGCACCACGGGCACGAGGGGCATAACCATGCGCCCG
>CAJASG010000236.1 GCA_903944555.1 uncultured beta proteobacterium | reverse complement strand
GACATCACCAGCGCCATTGCGGAAGCGATCGCGCAGGACAAGGAACTCACCAACAAACTGTTGGCCGCAGCTGGCGGTCCGGTTCCCAGGGGGCGCTCCGTCAGTGATGCCGAAGACGCCTGGGTGGCAGCCCTGGAGGTGGGACTGCCCGTGGTCGTCAAGCCACAGGACGGCAACCAGGGCAAGGGAGTCACTGTCAACATCACGGACAAAGACCAGCTCATCAAAGCCTACGCCGTAGCAGCAGAGTTTCGTGATGACGTGCTGGTCGAAAAGTACATGCCAGGCAACGATTTCCGCTTGCTGGTGGTCGGTGACAAGCTGGTGGCCGCTGCGCGCCGGGACCCGCCTAAGGTAGTGGGTGATGGCGTCAACACCATTACCCAGTTGGTCGAGCAAGTCAACCTGGATCCGAAACGCGGATCAGGACACTCGACATCTCTGACCAAAATTCGTTTTGACGACATTGTACACGCCTGCCTGGCGGGGCAAGGGTTTACCGCCGACTCCGTGCCGGCCATCGGACAGCGCGTCAATTTGCGCAACAACGCGAACCTCTCCACCGGCGGCTCTGCCACCGATGTCACCGACGATGTGCACCCCGAAGTGGCAGCGCGCGCCATTGCTGCGGCCCACATGGTGGGTCTGGACGTGTGCGGTGTCGATTTGGTGTGCGACAGCATTCTTCGTCCCATCGAAGAACTGGGCGGCGGCATTGTGGAAGTCAACGCAGCGCCGGGCTTGCGCATGCACCTGACACCGTCATTCGGAAAAGGCCGTGCGGTAGGCGAAGCCATTATTTCCAGCATGTTCAAAAATGGACAAAATGGACGCATCCCTGTCGTGGCGGTAACCGGAACAAATGGCAAAACAACGACGGTGCGGGTCATTTCGCACCTGCTAAGCCACAGCGGCCTGTGTGTCGGCATGACCAACACCGATGGTGTCTATGTGGATGGCAACTGCATTGATACCGGCGACTGCAGCGGCCCTAAAAGCGCACGCAGCGTCCTGCTGCACCCTGACGTGGATGCCGCCGTGCTGGAAACGGCACGCGGTGGCGTGCTGCGCGAAGGCCTGGCCTTTGACCGCTGCGATGTGGCGGTAGTGACCAACGTTGGAAGCGGCGACCACCTGGGCTTGAACTACATCACCACCGTGCAGGACCTTGCCGTGCTCAAGCGCGTCATTGTTCAGAACGTGGCGCAAACCGGTGTGGCGGTTTTGAATGCCACCGACCCAATCGTTGCGGCCATGGCCAGCAAGTGCAAAGGGCGCGTGACTTTTTTTGCCGCCGACAAGTCGCACCCGGTCATGGCCACGCACCGTGCCCAAGGGCAAGCGGTGGTGTACGTCGAAAATGGGCAACTGGTTGCTGCCAAAGGAGACTTTCAGCAAACCATTGCCCTGTCAGAAATTCCCATCACCATGGGCGGTGCGATCGGATTTCAGGTCGAGAACGTGATGGCTTCGGTTGCTGCCGTGTGGGGGCTGGGCCTGGACTGGGACACCATTCGCAGCGGCCTCGCCAATTTCTCCAACGACAGCGACAACGCCCAAGGGCGCTTCAACCTGTTCCAGCACCGCGGTGCAACCGTCATTGCCGACTACGGCCACAACCCGGACGCCATGCTGGCCTTGGTACAAGCCGTAGAAGCCATGCCAGCGACACGCCGATCCGTGGTGATCAGCGGTGCGGGCGACCGAAGAGACCAGGACATACGCCAACAAACCGAGATTTTGGGCGAAGCGTTTGACGAAGTCATCTTGTTTGAAGACCAGTGCCAGCGCGGCCGACAAGACGGCGAGGTGATTGCACTGCTGCGCGAAGGTTTGGCCAATGCAACCCGCACCACCGCTTCTTCAGAGATTCACGGAGAGTTTTTGGCCATTGACACGGCCATGGACAAACTCAAACCCGGAGAGCTGTGCTTGATTTTGGTGGACCAGGTGGAAGAGGCACTGGCCTACATCGCCGCCAAAGTCAAAGCCGCCGAGTAGGGGCTAGACGCCCTCTGCAGCCGGTCCGCGCCCCATTAGGGTCGCGACCGCCTGCGCGGGCAGCATGCGTCCATCCAGCAAATCGACGACGCTCTGGGCGATCGGCATCTCGACCCCCAGGCTATGTGCCCGCTGCACCACGGTGCGTGCGCTGTACACACCTTCGGCCACATGGCCAAGGGCTTGCACAGCCTGCTGCAGTGTTTTGCCCTGTGCCAAGGCCAGGCCGACACTGCGGTTGCGCGAAAGGTCGCCCGTGGCGGTCAGCACCAGATCACCCAAACCGCTCAATCCCATGAAGGTTTCTGCCCGGGCGCCCAGTGCCAGCCCCAAGCGGGTCATTTCAGCCAAGCCGCGGGTAATCAGTGCCGCCCGGGCGTTCAAGCCCAGTTGCAGGCCATCACACAGCCCGGTGGCAATGGCCAGTACGTTTTTCACCGCCCCGCCCACTTCCACCCCGACCACATCGTCGTTGGCATAGACCCGAAGCGTGGGACTGTGAAACGCTTGCACCAGTGCATCACGCACATGCTGGTGCGCGCTGGCAGCCACGAGGGCAGTCGGCTTGCCTTGTGCCACCTCTTGCGCAAAGCTGGGGCCACTCAGCACGCCCGCGTGCAAGGTGGGTGCCACTTGGGCTTGCACCTCATGGCCCATCAGTCCGTGGGCCTGGCCAATGCCAGCCTCAAACCCTTTGCACAGCCACGCCACGGCAGCGGCACTTCCATTGAGTTGGCTCAGCAGCCCACGCAAACCGGCCATGGGGGACGCCACAATCACCAGATCCTGCGCGGTCAGCGCGTCGGCCAATTCAGGCCAACCCTGCGCACTCAGGCAAAGGCTGGGGGGCAATGCCACCCCCGGCAGATAACGCTGGTTTTCCCGCAGTTGCTCCATGGCACTGGTTTGCGCAGCATCACGGGCCCACAGGGTCACCTGGTGCGGTGCCTGCGGGTCGCGACAAGCGCTCACCGCCAAGGCAGTTCCCCAGGCACCCGCACCCATTACTATTATTTTCATAGCTGCTTGCGCAATGAATACGGGGGCTAGAGGCCTAAATAGCTTAAAAAATTACTGTGGCAAGCTGCCGGCAGGAGCGCCTTCGGCGTCCTTTTGCTGCTGCTCGTACATCGCCTGGAAGTTGATTTCCGACAGGTGCACGGGTGGGAAACCACCACGCTGGATCAGGTCTGCCACATTGCCGCGCAAATAGGGGTACACGATTTGGGGGCAAGCAATACCCATGATCTGGCTGAGCTGGTCTTGGGGCAGGTTGCGAATTTCAAAAATTCCGGCCTGCTTGGCTTCGACCAGAAACACCGTCTTGTCCTTGATTTTGGTCTGCACAGTCGCTGTCACGCAGACTTCATAGATCCCATCGGCGACAGGACTCGCTTCCACGCCCAACTGGATGTCCACCACGGGGTTCTCTTGCTCCAGCAAGATCCCAGGGGAGTTAGGTTGCTCCAGCGATGCCTCCTTGAGGTACACGCGCTGAATTTGGAATACGGGATCTTGATCGGCCATGAAAAAACTCTTTCAAAGGAAATATTAGGAATTAACGCTGAATTATCTCAGGCGGCTTGCAGCAGAGGCAGCAGCCCACCCTGCCCGTCCAACGCCATCAGGTCATCGCAACCGCCGACATGGGTTTGACCAATGAAAATCTGCGGCACCGTACGGCGACCGGTGATCTCCATCATCTTCATCCGCTCCTCTGGATTGGCATCGATGCGCACTTCTTCAATGTGCTCTACACCTTTGGATTTGAGAATGCGCTTGGCCTGCACGCAATAGGGGCAGACAGCAGTGGTGTACATCTTGACGGCTTGCATAACGACAACCTTTTTTTTTGGGGGAAACGTAGAGAGAAAAAGCGTCAGGCTTTTTCAATCGGCAGGTTAGCCGCTTTCCAGGCCGCAAGCCCGCCACCCAACGATTGGGCCTGCTCGTAGCCCAGTTTCTTGGCAATCGCCAGCGCACGACCCGAGCGGGCGCCCGACTGGCACACCAATATCAGAGGAAGCGCCTTATTCTTCACCGCGCCAGCCAGCTTGGCTTCCAACTCGCCCATTGGAATATTCCTGGAACCGACCACATGCCCCGCTGCAAATTCACCAGGTTCGCAGATATCAATCACCACGGCTTTTTCCCGGTTGATCAACTGCACCGCAGCGGCTGGGCTCAAGCCGGCGCTCACCGCGCCCTGAATGACGGGCAGAAAAAGCAGAATGCCCGAAGTCATGGCAATCGCGATCAACATCCAGTTGTCAAAAATAAATTTCACTTTGTTCCTTGTTAGTTACTCGACCGTTACAGAAACGATAGCCCGCCATTTTAGAATGGAGTCCTGCTCGCCGCCGGAGTCTCCGGCCTCAACCCTTGTTTAGACCCACTGCCATGTACAAACTCGTTCTTGTTCGCCACGGCGAATCCACTTGGAATCTTGAGAACCGCTTCACCGGCTGGACCGACGTCGACCTGACACCCACCGGCGTAGAACAAGCCAAGAATGCGGGCCGCTTGCTCAAGGCCGAGGGTTATGAGTTCGATGTCGCCTACACCAGCGTGCTCAAGCGTGCCACCCGCACACTGTGGCACTGCCTGGACGAAATGGACCGCACCTGGCTGCCCGTGGTGCACTCCTGGCGCCTGAATGAGCGCCACTATGGCGCGCTGCAAGGTCTGGATAAGGGTGAAACTGCCAAAAAGTATGGCGATGCACAGGTGCTGGTGTGGCGGCGCAGCTACGACACACCGCCACCGGCATTGGAGGCGACCGACCCGCGCTGCGAGCGCGCTGACCTGCGTTACGCCAAGCTGCAACCGGACCAAGTGCCTTTGACCGAATGTCTCAAAGACACCGTGGCCCGCGTCATGCCCTTTTGGAACGAGTCCATGGCACCTGCCATCAAGGCCGGCAAGCGTATTGTGGTGGCAGCGCATGGCAACTCCATTCGCGCACTGGTGAAGTACCTGGACAATATCTCCGACAATGACATCGTCGGCCTCAACATCCCCAACGGCATCCCGCTGGTGTATGAGCTGGATGCCGATCTCAAGCCCATCCGCCATTACTACCTGGGTGACGCGGAGGCTGCCGCAAAGGCCGCCGCTGCAGTCGCGGCGCAGGGTAAAGCCTAGGTAAAGACGGCTGGAAAACCGCCAATTTGACCCCAACATCCCCCGCGTGGGGAACCGCAAGAAGGCTTTCGCCTCCAAGGTGTATATTGACACCGCACAGGAATATATATGGGTCACAAACTGAAAATTACGGGTTGGGTTGCTATTGGCGTGGTGGCTGGAGCGCTGACTACGGTGTCGCTGCAAACCGTGGCGCGCGGCACGCTCGCGCCCTTGCCGCTGGAAGAGTTGCAGCAACTGGCCGCCGTGTTTGGTATGGTCAAGAGCGACTACGTCGAGCCGGTGGACGAAAAGAAAATGATTACTGATGCCATCTCCGGCATGGTGTCCAGCCTTGACCCGCACTCCCAGTACTTTGACAAAAAGTCGTTCAAGGAATTCAAAGAGGGCACCTCTGGCAAGTTTGTTGGCGTAGGCATCGAGATCACCCAGGAAGACGGTTTGGTCAAGGTGGTCTCCCCGATTGAAGGCTCCCCCGCATTCCGTGCCGGACTCAAAACCAACGACTTGATCACGAAGATCGACGATACCGCCGTCAAGGGCCTGTCCCTCAATGAGGCCGTCAAGCGCATGCGCGGCGAGCCCAACACCAAGGTGCTGCTCACCATCTATCGCAAGGAAGAGAACCGCACTTTCCCGGTCACCATCGTGCGCGAAGAAATCAAGCAGCAATCGGTGCGCGGCAAGGTGATCGAACCCGGCTACGCTTGGATTCGCATCAGCCAGTTCCAGGAGCGCACCGTAGAAGACTTCACCAAGAAGCTGGAAGAAGTCTACAAACAGGACCCGAAAATCAAGGGCTTGGTTTTGGATTTGCGCAACGACCCGGGTGGATTGCTGAATGCCGCCGTGGCAGTGTCGGCCGCCTTCCTGCCGGAGAACGTCACCGTGGTGTCCACCAATGGCCAAACACCCGAAAGCAAGCAAATTTTGAAAGCGACTGCACAAGATTACTTGAGCCGCAGCGGGGCAGACCCGCTGAAGTCTTTGCCCGCCGGGTTGAAGAAGGTGCAATTGGTGGTGCTGGTCAATGAGGGTTCTGCGTCTGCCAGCGAAATCGTGGCCGGAGCCCTGCAAGACCACAAACGCGCCACCATCATGGGCAGCCAGACTTTTGGCAAGGGCTCGGTGCAAACCTTCCGCCCACTGGGGCCCGATACTGGCCTGAAAATCACGACTTCGCGCTACTACACGCCGAGTGGCAAATCCATCCAGGCCAAAGGCATCGTGCCGGATGTCATGGTGGATGACACCGAAGAAGGCAGCCCCTACGCCGCCTTGCGGACCCGCGAGGCCGATCTGGAAAAGCATTTGGGCAGCGGGCAAGGCGCCGAAGTCAAAGACCCAGCACGTGAAATCGCACGCGACGCCGCCATCAAACGCCTGGAAGAAGAGTCGCGCAAACCCGTGGCCGAGCGCCGCCCACCGGAGTTTGGCTCTGACAAAGACTTCCAATTGGCACAGGCCATCAACCAGCTCAAAGGAAAAACCGTGCTGGTGAGTAAAACCCTTGTGGAACGCAAGGAAGAGAAAAAAGACAACTGATCCCGCCATGCAGGACACCGAACTGCTGCGCTATTCGCGTCACATCCTGCTCGACGACATTGGCATTGAAGGGCAGACCCGCATACTGCAAGGGCACGCGCTGGTCATTGGCGCGGGGGGGCTTGGCTCCCCGGCCGCCATGTACTTGGCCTGCGCCGGTGTCGGCCATATCACTCTGGTGGACCATGACACGGTTGATTTGACCAACCTGCAGCGGCAAATTGCCCACACCACCGCCAGCGTGGGACACCCCAAGGTCGATTCCGCTGCACAAACACTACAAGCGCTCAATCCGCAGATCGCGGTCACTGCACTGGCCGTGCGGGCCGACGCCCAGTTGCTGGACCAATTGGTAGCCAAGGCCGATGTGGTGCTGGACTGCTGTGACAACTTCATCACCCGCCACGCCGTCAACGCCGCCTGTGTGCGCCACAAGACGCCGCTGGTCTCGGGGGCCGCTATTCAGTTCGATGGGCAAATCAGCGTCTACGACCCACGCTCCCCGGAGTCCCCTTGCTACGCCTGCGTCTTTCCAGCGGAAGGGGGCTTCGAGGAAGCCCGCTGCGCCACTATGGGGGTTTTTGCCCCCTTGGTTGGCATCATTGGCGCCATGCAAGCCGCCGAAGCACTTAAGCTGCTGGCCGGTATCGGGCGCTCCCTCGCCGGGCGCCTGCTGATGCTGGACGGACGCAGTATGGAGTGGACCGAGGTTCGCATGCCACGCCACCAACTGTGCAGCGTTTGCGGCACGATTTAGGCCCCTAGCCCCCGTGGAATATGCGCAAGCAGCTATTAAAATGAGAGCAAATTGAAAGTCAGCGATTGGACGCGTTGGCTCCCGTTTCTACAGTGGTGCCGCCCCGATGCCGCGTTACTGCGCACGGAGGGGATTTCAGCCATCACGGTCGCGATGGTGCTAGTGCCCCAAGCCGTGGCCTATGCAGCACTGGCCGGGATGCCCTTGGTCACCGGCTTGTACGCAGCACTATTGCCGGCGCTGGTGGCCACACTGTGGGGGGGAACCAACCGATTGTCCGTTGGACCCACTGCACTCACCTGCCTGCTGATTGCATCCAGTTTGAGCGGCATGGCAGAACCGGCCAGCCCCGAATGGGTGGCGCTCGCGGTCTGGCTGGCACTCTTGTCTGGCGCGTTGCAACTGGTCTTGGGTCTGGTGAAAGCCGGCTGGCTGTTGAATCTGGTCAGCTCGCCGGTGCTAACCGGGTTTAGCCAAGCGGCGGGCGTGCTGATCATCGCATCGCAGTTGCCTGCCCTGTTGGGGCTGGACGGACCCCTGACCAGCCTGCTCACCACACCCCACTTCAATCTGGTTGGCATGGCATTTGGCCTGTGCAGTCTGGCGCTTTTGTGGGGTGCCAAAAGCTTGCTGCCACGGTGGCCCGCGGTCATGTTGATGGTCATTGGCAGTGCGCTGCTCAGTTACACCACCGGATTTGAAACCCAGGGGGGCGCGGTGGTGGGGGCACTGCCCGTAGGCCTGCCCGCAGCGTATTGGCCGGGCGCACTCTCCTGGCTGACCCTGGGTCACCTGATCGTGCCCGCCCTGGTGATCGCGCTCGTCAGCTTTTTGGAAACGGCCTCCACTGCCAAACTGCAGAATCAGGCCCAGGGCACCCGTTGGAACGATAACCAGGACCTGATCGGTCAGGGATTGGCCAAGATTGCCTCGGCCTTGAGTGGCAGCTTTGCCACCAGCACCTCTTTTTCTCGCTCCGCTATCAGCACCTACTCCGGTGCCCGCACGGGTTGGTCCGGCGTCATAATTGTCGGTCTGGTCGGGGTGGCCTTGCTGTTTTTGATGCCGGCACTGCACCATGTGCCCCGGTCCGTTTTGGCGGCGGTGGTCATTCTGGCCGTGAGCGGCTTGATCCAGCCCACGCAATTTCTGCGCTTATGGCGCATTTCACGCGTTGAATGCCTCACCAGCATTGCCACCTTCAGCATCACGCTGCTGACCGCACCACGCATTTATTGGGGCGTTTTGGCCGGGGTCATGCTGGGATTGGTCGATTTTCTTTACCAGCGCTTGCACCCACGCATCATTGAGGTTGGATTGCACGCAGACGGCAGCCTGCGTGACCGCCATTTGTGGAAACTCGAACCCCTGGCACCCCATATGTATGCCTTGCGCATGGATGCCGAACTCGATTTCGCGGCGGCCAGCAGCTTTGAGCGCAACATCTCTGAATACCTGAGCCGGCATCCAGACACCCAGCACGTGTGCCTGTTCGCCCAACCGATTAACCGCATTGATGCAACGGGTGTCGAAGTGTTCGCCAACCTCTGCTCCACCCTCGCAGCCCGTAACATCACGCTGCACATTAGCGGCATCAAGCTGCCCGTGGAGCGGGTTTTGCGCCAAGCACATGTGATGCCCGATGGCAGTTTCTTCAGGCTCTACCGCACCGACGCCGAAACCTTGGCAGGACTCGCCCGGCTGTAGCACCAGAGTCCGCGAACTCCGTCCGGTACGGTGCCAAAACCGTGGAAGTGGCTATCAGAAGTAGTCCAAATGTTGATGCAGCGCCAGAGGCTTCCCGCAAAGTCACCCTTGGTTCCTGTTAGACTTTGCTGTATACATTCTGATTCAGCCGTGGCCTCCAAAACATCCTCTTCCCATGTTGAATTGCACCGTTTGCAATTGGAGAGCGCGCGTGCGCTGTTGGACCGGGAAACATCAATCTCCCTGCCGTCGAAAGACGAATCTGCAACGGATTACTTGCAGGGTGTGATCGATGGCCTGTGCGAGCTTTCCCTCAAGGACCCACTGACGGGGCTTTCCAACCGACGCCACTTTCGCGCCGTACAAGAACGTACCATCGACGTGGTGGCGCGCTCCGGAGAACCCGCACTGCTGCTGATGCTGGACATTGACCATTTCAAAAAGGTCAATGACACGCACGGACACCAAGCCGGGGATCTGGTACTGCAAACCATTGCCCGCACGCTCGCCAAATGCGTGCGCCCGATGGACACCGTGGCCCGCTATGGTGGCGAAGAGTTTTCAGTGGTACTGCCTAGTTGCCACACCTCGTTCGGGGCCATGGTGGCCGAGCGCATTCGCAAAACAGTGGAGGATCTGCCAATCCAGATCGCGCCAGGCGTAATGATCCACGTGACTGTCAGCATTGGCGGGGCCTATGCCCCGGAGTGGGTGCGCTCGACTGCGACCCTTTGGACGGAGCGCGCAGACCAGCAGCTTTACCGAGCCAAAAAGGAAGGCCGTAATCGCGTATTTTTGGATGAACAACAGGAGATCTTTGTCAGTGCAGAAGAAAAAAATCTCCTGTTTGGCCATCTTGCGCTGGGAGAACCGGCGTGGATCGAAAATGTTTCCAGTGACGTGTCGGGCGGGTCCGCCAGCGGCTCCATGCAGAGGGTGAATTGATGTCTGATGTGTTGAATCCCCCTGAAACTAACAAACCCAGCACCTCCGTGCCACTGAAACCCTTGGGCAAAGTGATCGCCGTGACCAGCGGCAAAGGCGGCGTTGGCAAAACATTTGTATCGGCCAACCTGGCTGCTGCGCTGGCCAAACGCGGACACCGGGTGTTGGTGTTGGATGCCGATTTGGGTCTGGCCAATCTAGACGTGGTGCTGAACTTGTACCCCAAAATCACACTGCATGATGTGTTTACAGGAAAAGCCAAGCTCGAAGAAGCCATTGTGCGGGCACCCGGCGGCTTCTCCGTATTGCTCGCAGGCTCCGGCATGGTGGAATACTCCCGATTGGCCCCCGAAGTTCGCGACGATTTTTTGCGCATCATTGGGGGACTGGTTCCGCACTACGACGTAGTGCTGCTGGACACGGGCGCCGGTATTTCCGATGTGGTTCTGTTTGCGGTGTCCATGGCCTCCGAGGTTATTGTGGTTGCCACCCCCGAGCCAACTTCGCTCACCGATGCCTACGCCACCATCAAGGTGCTGGTGGGCCAACAAAAGCGTCAGACCATCCGCATGGTGGTGAACCAAACCGCGCGCATCGGAGACGGGCGGGCCATCACGACGCAGTTGCAACAGGTGCTGGACCGTTTTGTCACAACCGAACCGGGCAAACCCATCAAACTCATCCACATGGGCGATATTCCGGTGGACCCGGCAGTGCGTCAGGCCATCATGCGCCGCCAACTGATGATGCAAAGCACTCCGAGCTGCCCGGCAGCCTTGGCCATTGCACAGCTAGCGGCCAAAATCGAAGAAGCTGTTATCGATCGCGTGGCCTGAGTCGGCGCTTGTTCAGGCGCTGACAATCCAGCCCTCCAGGGGGTCCATATTCTGAGGCAGCCCGTATAGCGTTGCACCCTGCAGGTGTTGGTAATGGGCCCAGGCGGCCTGCATTAAGCACAAAACAGCATCCAGCGCATCCCCCGAGGCATCGTCAATCAAGGCATCCCGCTGGGCATGGGTCACTTTTAGGCGCAATTGCAGGCGGGTTTGCCCCATCTCCAAGGCGGTCACCAAGTCTTTGCGGGCAATCAAGCGTTCTGCCGTTTGCTTGGATTTTTCGTCGCTTTTGTAGCTGCGCGGCCCCAAGACTTCCCGCGCCAGCAGCCCAGGGTAAGCCTCCAGCGCAACCCGCAGCGCCTGGCCGAGCCCATCCCGGTTCAGGGTATTGCCTGCGTGCAAGCCCGGCAAGTAAATACCAGCATCCAACAACCGGGGAACACCCGCGTGCAGCATGTACGCCACCGGCGGATTGACCCATTTCATGGAAGAGCTTGATCCGGCCAAGCGATCCGTGGCACGGTGGGCGAATTTGCTCCCGTCAGGGCGACTGTTACAAAAACCCGCAAAATCCGTGCGAATATCTTCCCGACTGAGTGTGGCGTAGTGACGGATGCACGCCTCCCACTCTGCTGGCCAATTCAGCGTGGTGACAAGCTCGCGTGGTAGCCCAAATGGCAAGTCAAAACCACCCACCCAGCTTTGCGGCTGGTGCAGCCACGCCGAGAAAGAGGCGAGTGAGTCAAGGCGATCCAATTTCGAGAGTTGTACCCGGCCTTGTGCCAAAGAGCCATGGGCCAGAACAATCTGTTTGCGTTTCGACGGACTACTTGAAAAATCGCACCCGACCAGCAGCACGGTATTTTGGGGACTCAGGCACGTCCGATGATGGACGCCGTGGCCATCAACTCTTCCAGCAAAGCGAGCGACACCTTGCCTGACACCGAATACGGGTCCAACTCCGGTTTTTCGGCATATTTGAGCAAGATACTGGTATTGATTTTGGACATATTGACCTGCCCCATAGTCCAGCCTCCAAAACGGCGCTCCGCTATTTCTTCGTAGTGCAGGAGGACGACGTCTTTGTGCCGTACATCTTTTTGAATGTGGCCATACAGCTCGCTTACGGCCATGCGTCCGCCTTCAATGGCCTGCAAAAAGATACCGCCACCGTAGCAAAGAATGCCTGTGATGCCGCAGGTCGGGTTCGACTGGCGGGACTGGGCCAGGATGTTTTCAATGGCCTCAGCACGGGTATCAATCGCGCGACTGGCGTAAAGCAAACGTACCAACATGGTCTTAGCCTTTCCGTGGAATCAAAGACAAAAACTCGCGCCGCAAATTGGGGTCTTTCAGGAAAACACCGCGCATGACCGAATTGATCAGCTTGCTGTCCATGTCTTTTACTCCTCGCCACGCCATGCAGTAGTGGCTGGCCTCCATGACGATCGCCAATCCATCGGGCTGGGTTTTTTCCTGGATCAAATCTGCCAACTGCACCACAGCTTCCTCTTGAATCTGGGGTCGACCCATGATCCACTCGGCCAGCCGCGCGTATTTGCTCAGGCCAATCACATTGGTGTGTTCATTGGGCATGACACCGATCCAGATTTTTCCGATGACCGGGCAAAAGTGGTGGCTGCAGGCACTACGCACCGTGATGGGACCGACAATCATCAGCTCATTAAGGTGCCCGACATTCGGAAACTCGGTAATAGCGGGGCCCGTCACGTAGCGGCCGCGAAACACCTCGTTGACATACATCTTGGCCACGCGGCGTGCAGTGTTGTCAGTGTTGTGGTCGTTGTCGGTGTCGATGACCAAACTACTCAGTACCCCTTTCATCTTCTCCTCGACTTCGTCCAACAGCTTTTCCAACTCGCCGGGTTCAATGAACTCGGCAATGTTGTCATTGGCATGGAAGCGCTTGCGCGCCGCCGCCAGGCGCTCGCGGATCTTGACGGAAACCGGAGTTCCCTCGTCGGCATCAGATGGATTCATGGTGCTCTGGATTTTCATTAACATCCAAGAATGGTACCAGTCTTTGAATAGTAAGGTTTTTAGGTCAAAACCCGCGTGGAATATGCGCAAGCAGCTACAAATTTAATAGCGTCTACCAGTCAGAAACAGCATGAGACGCATTAGACCAAAAGCCAAACGGTCTAGACACCGCTGCTGCCAGGGTCTTGCCGCCATCGATAAGGGGTCCAACTGCACCGCCTGGGAGTCGATAACGGAGATCAACCGGGTTCTCAGCGTCTGCGCAAAGGGGGCATCTTCCATGACCACGTTGGCTTCACGCGCCAGCAACAAACTCAGAGGATCCAAGTTGGATGAACCCACGGTAGCCCAGTGCCCATCCACCACCGCCACCTTGGCATGCAGAAATCCCACGCGGTATTCATGGATTTCCACGCCCGCTGCCAGCAATCCCCCCAACACAGGCCTGGCAGCGTGGTACTGCATGAAAGACTCGTAAGTTCCGTGCAGTAACAAGCGCACACGCACGCCGCGGAGCGCTGCATGAATGAGCGCGCGGCGCATCTTGCCACCGGGCAAAAAATAGGCATTTGCAATCAGCACTTCCTCGCGTGCATCGGCAATCGCCTTGCGATAAGCACGCTCAATTCGGTTGCGGTTGCGCACGTTGTCACGCAGAAGCAGTGCAGCCATAGAACCGAAATGCGGGGCTGGGTCAGCCACCGGAGGAGCGCCACCCGCTCCGAAGGGAAACTGGGCCGACTCCTTCCAGGTTTCCCGTGCACCTTGCAACTGCAAGCGCTCCAGCTGACGGGTAGCCTGCAGCCGTCCCCAAAATTGGACCATCGCCACATGGACATCCACCACCAAGGGGCCTGTCACCCGCACGGAAAAATCAAACCGGGGCGAGAGTAGCGGCCCATCGTCGGGGTCCACATAATCATCCAAAATATTAATGCCCCCGCAAAAGACAACTTGGGCATCCACCACGCAGAGTTTGCGGTGCAACCGCCGCCAGCGCACCGGAACCAACAGCCCCAAGCGCCCCAATGGGGAGAAGTGGTGCCAATTCACTCCGGCATGGGCAAAAAATTGAATCCAAACCTCCGGCACAGTGGGGGTTCCGATGCCGTCCATCACCAAGTACACCGCCACGCCACGTTGCGCCGCGCGCACCAGTGCAGCGGCAACCTGCTCGCCTGAGCGATCAAAATGGAAAATGTAGGTCTCCAGGCGTACTTCCTGCGTGCTGGAATCAATGGCACTGACCAGTGATGGAAAGAACTCCGCGCCACTTTGCAACAGCTGCAAATGGTGGCCGCGGCTCAACGGTATCGCCGTCACGACGCCCCGCACGGCAGATCGAACTCGGCGATCAATGGCAAGTGATCTGACATGCGGCCCCAGATGCTCCCGCTGGGAACCAACAAACCAACGGGCGTCAACCCACGCGCAAAAATATGGTCCAACTGCACCAGGGGCAATCGGGAGGGGAACGTCAATGCCTGTGCGTTCTCAAACGCAAGCAAGCCGACGCCACCCAGACTTTTCTGCACCAAGGTACCCCAATCGTTAAAGTCACCGGCAACGATCAGTGGCGCATCCTCCGGAACCTCTCGGGCAATGAATTGTTTCAGCTGGATGAGTTGGCGTACCCGGCTGGCACGGATCAAGCCCAAGTGCACCACCAGTACATGCACAGAACACCCATGGACCATAACCTCGGAATGCAACAGCCCGCGCTGTTCAAAACGGTGGTCGGACATATCTTCATGCTGATGGGTTACCACCGGCCAACGCGACAGCATGGCGTTGCCATGCTCTCCGTGGCGCGTGATGGCATTGGTTCGGTAGATGGCCTCGTAACCTTCCGGCGCCAAAAAATCAGCCTGCGGCAGCTCGGGCCAATGTTCGAAAAACCGGGCCTCGCCACGGTGCACCTTGCGGACCTCCTGCAAACACACGATGTCGGAATCAAGTTGCTCGACCGCGTGCCCCAGGTTGTGGATTTCCAGTCGGCGGCGCGGCCCAATACCCTGAACGCCCTTGTGAATGTTATAGGTCGCCACGCGGATAAGCGTCATGGGGCAGTTCCTTGGTGCGGTGGAGCCGTAGGTGCAAACCGGGGAAGTTGCAGGATGGCCTCTGCGTTGGATGGCGAAAAGCACTGATCCGCCGCCTGTCTGTGAGGCAACCACTGGGAGTCGGTGTGCTCGCGAGGGTTGAGTTGTACGGGGGTCCCAACAGGGACCTGCAGACCAAACACGTGTTCCAGGTTGTGCGTCACCCCGGGTGCATAGCGGTGCAGCCACCGCGGATAGATGCTGTACACGTTTTCGAGCCCCCAGTCCTGCAAATTCGCGTGCCACGGCGCGCCCAATGTGCAATCGATACCGGTTTCTTCCAGCACCTCCCGCGCAGCCGCCTGCGCAAAAGACTCCCGCAAGGTATCTTTGCTCCCCGTCACCGATTGCCAGAACGCCGGGGCATTCAGATCCACCTCGGTCCGCCGGATCAGCAATATGTCCCACGCCGGGGTGTAGATCACCACCAGTACGGATTGGGGAAGTTTGTAGGGTATGGGCATTAAAAAAGGGCGCTACCTGAGCGCCCTTTCATTGTGCACCACTGTGCTTGGTCAGACGGTCTTGGCTGCGTCCGGCGTGCGCAGACGGATGTGCAATTCGCGCAACTGCTTTTCATCCACGGGCGACGGCGCCTGGGTCAGCAAGCACTGGGCGCGCTGGGTCTTGGGGAAGGCGATCACATCACGGATCGACTCGGCACCGGTCATCAACGTGACGATACGGTCCAGGCCAAACGCGAGGCCACCGTGGGGTGGCGCGCCGTATTGCAACGCGTCCAGCAAGAAACCAAACTTGAGCTGGGCTTCTTCGGGCGAGATTTTGAGTGCATCGAACACTTTTTGCTGCACATCGGCGCGGTGGATACGGACCGAACCACCGCCCATTTCCCAACCATTGAGCACCATGTCGTAGCCCTTGGAGATGCACTTCTCCGGCGCGGTGACCATCCAGTCTTCATGGCCGTCTTTCGGCGCCGTGAAGGGGTGGTGCGTAGCGGTGTAGCGCTGCGCCTCTTCGTCGAAGTCAAACATCGGGAAGTCAACCACCCACATCGGGCGCCAGGCTTTTTCGAACAAACCGTTTTTCTTACCGAACTCGCTGTGGCCAATCTTGATGCGCAGGGCACCGATAGCATCGTTCACGATTTTTTCTTTGTCGGCACCGAAGAAAATCAAGTCGCCGTCTTGCGCGCCGGTGCGCTCCAGTACGGCACCCAGGGCTTTGTCATGGATGTTTTTAACAATCGGGGATTGCATGCCATCACGCCCTTTGGCCACTTCGTTCACACGAATATAGGCCAGCCCCTTGGCGCCATAAATTTTGACAAACTCGGTGTAGGCGTCGATCTCACCACGGCTGATGCCACCGGATTCTTGCGAGCCTCCGGGTATGCGCAGTGCCACCACGCGGCCGCCCTTCATGTTCGCCGCACCGGAGAACACTTTGAAGTCCACATCGGCCATGACATCCGTCACTTCAGTGAACTTCAGTTTCACGCGCAAATCCGGCTTGTCGGAGCCATACACATGCATGGCCTCTTGGTAGGTCATCACCGGGAACTCGCCCAAGTCCACATTGATGGTGTTCTTGAACACCGTGGTGATCATGCCCTGGAACATGTCGCGAATTTCTTCCTCGCCCAGGAACGAGGTTTCAATATCGATCTGGGTGAATTCAGGCTGACGGTCCGCACGCAAATCTTCGTCGCGGAAGCATTTGGTGATTTGGTAATACCGGTCGAAACCGGCCACCATCAGCAGCTGTTTGAACAGTTGCGGGCTTTGGGGCAATGCAAAAAATTGACCGTCATGCACGCGGCTGGGCACCAGGTAGTCCCGCGCGCCTTCGGGCGTGGACTTGGTGAGCATCGGGGTTTCGATGTCCACAAAGCCGTTGGCATCCAAAAACTTGCGCACTTCCATGGATACGCGGTAACGCAGCATCAGGTTGTTTTGCATGTACGGGCGGCGCAAATCCAGCACCCGGTGGGTCAGCCGCGTGGTTTCCGACAAGTTGTCGTCATCTGGCAAAAACGGCGGCGATACGGAGGGGTTCAACACCGTCAGCTCGTGGCACAACACTTCGATCTTGCCGCTCTTGAGGTTGTCATTGACGGTGCCTTCGGGACGCGCACGCACCAAGCCTTTGATCTGCACGCAAAACTCGTTGCGAACATCTTCGGCAATCGCAAACATGTCTGCCCGATCGGGGTCACACACCACTTGCACATAGCCTTCGCGGTCACGGACATCGATAAAAATAACGCCACCGTGGTCACGACGGCGGTTGACCCAGCCGCAAAGGGAAACGGATTGCCCTGTCAGGGCTTCGGTCACAAGACCGCAATAGTGGGAGCGCATGGCCATAGCTTGCTTTCTGGATGCCAATGATGGCAACGAGTTATGTTGAAAATTATTATTTGGAGGGAACTGAAATCGGGGAATGCATGGTGGGAGCCACTGAACCCATGGAAATGACGTAGGTGAGTGCCTGGTCCACACTCATATCGAGCTCAATGACATCCGACTTGGGCAGCATCAGAAAAAATCCACTGGTGGGGTTGGGCGTGGTGGGAACATAAACGCTCACAAAATCCGGCCCCAAATGGGATTGCACTTCGCCACTGGGAACGCCCGTCTGAAATGCAATGGTCCAACTCCCGGCACGGGGATACTGGATCAACAAGGCGGTGCGAAAAGCATTGCCATTACTGGAGAACAGGGTGTCAGACACCTTCTTCACGCTGTTGTAAATGGATTTAACGATGGGGATATGGGTGAACAGCTTGTCCCACTGCGTCACCCACCAGCGGCCTGCCACATTGGACACCAAGGCCCCAGTGCCCAGCAAAACAGACGCCACCAACAACACGCCCAGACCGGGAATATGGTGCAGCCGCTCGATGAGCGGCCCCAGACTGGCAGGCGTAACCGCTGCCAACCCTGACAGAACCCCACCAAATACAGCGTCCAGGATACCGACCAGCCACAACAAAACCCACAGTGTGATTGCCAAAGGCAACCAAACCATCAAACCGGTGAGTAGGTATTTTTTAAAGGGCACGGTAGATCCAGTGTAGGAATGGCGGTGCTTAACTGCCGGAGGCGGGTGGAGACGTGCTGACGCTGGGTGCGGATGGCACCGCGTCAGTTTTGGATGATGCAGATTCCGATGCTGCGGGCGGCGCCGATGTAGCAGGAGCATCGCTATTGGATGGCGCTACGGCGGTTGAAGGTGCGCTTCCGCCGCCATTGAAATCGGTGGCGTACCACCCCGATCCCTTAAGCTGGAATCCCGCAGCGGTTACCTGCTTTTTGAACTCAGGCTTGTTGCAGGAAGGGCAAACTTCCAGTGGCGCATCAGACATTTTCTGCAACACGTCTTTGGCAAACCCGCAGGAATCGCATTTGTAGGCGTAAATTGGCATGACGTTAAGGCTTCGATTCTTGGTTGCAAAGCCTTTGATTATAAGACGGCGGTTAAAAAACCCCGACCCGTACCACGATCTGCATGACCACCATGCCCAGAGCAAACCCAATCACCGCCGATACCAGGCTTTGCAGAAGGCGATTGGTGCGCTTTTGCTCCACCAGTAGCTCCTGCACAAGCCGATTGGAATCCGAGGGATTGCGGCTCAGATAGGCATGGATCAGCATCGGCAATTCCGGCAGCAGCTTGGCGTAGCGCGGCGACTGCGCCTTCAGCTGTTCGATTAACTTCTGCGGCCCCACCTGCTCGAACATCCATTTTTCCAAAAACGGCTTGGCCGTGGCCCACAGGTCCAACTCGGGGTCCAATTGCCGCCCTAGGCCCTCGATATTGAGCAGGGTTTTTTGCAACAAAACCAGCTGGGGCTGAATTTCGACGTTGAAACGGCGGGAGGTCTGAAACAGACGCATCAGCACCATGCCCAGCGATATTTCCTTGAGCGGACGGTCAAAGTAGGGCTCGCATACTGCGCGGATACCGGCCTCCAACTCATCCACCCGCGTATCAGGCGGCACCCAACCTGATTCAATGTGCAACTCGGCAACCCGCTTGTAATCGCGCCGAAAGAAAGCGGCAAAATTCTGCGCGAGGTATTCTTTATCGACTTCGGTCAATGTCCCCACGATGCCGAAGTCCAGCGAGATATAGCGGCCAAAGGTCTTCGGATCGATACTGACCTGGATGTTGCCCGGGTGCATGTCGCCATGAAAGAAACCGTCTCGAAACACCTGGGTGAAGAAAATGGTGACCCCATCACGCGCCAACTTCGGAATATCGACTCCAGCCGCCCGGAGACGGTCAACCTGGCTGATGGGAACACCATACATGCGCTCCATCACCAATACGTCTGTGGTGCAGTAGTCCCACAACATCTCGGGAATCAGGACCAAATCCAGCCCGTCCATATTGCGCCGCAACTGGGCCGCACTGGAGGCCTCACGCACAAGATCCAGCTCGTCATGCAAATACTTGTCAAACTCCGCCACCACTTCGAGCGGCTTCAGGCGCTTGCCGTCGGCCGACAAACGGTCCACCCAGCCGGCCATCATGCGCATGAGGCTCAGGTCTTTCTCAATGGCGGACAACATGCCGGGACGCAACACCTTGACAGCCACTTCACGCTCCCTGCCCTGGCGGTCCTTCATCACCGCAAAGTGCACCTGTGCAATCGATGCGCTGGCCACGGGTTCGCGCTCAAAGGATACAAAAATTTCGCTTAACGGTTTGCGCAATGCGCGCTCAATCGTTGCAACGGCCACATCGGCCCCAAACGGCGGAACCTGGTCCTGCAGCTTGGCCAGCTCATCCGAAATATCCAAGGGCATCAGGTCGCGCCGAGTGGACAGCACCTGACCCAGCTTGACAAATATCGGCCCCAGACGCTCCAGCGCCTCACGCAGGCGCTGCCCCCGTGGCGCATCCAGATTGCGCCCCACCGACACCAGACGTGCCAGCAGATGCAACCAAGGCTTCTGAAAACTGGTCAGAAACAGCTCATCCAGCCCAAACCGCAAAACCACCCAAACAAT
>CAJASG010000235.1 GCA_903944555.1 uncultured beta proteobacterium | reverse complement strand
CTGGGCTTGGCGGGTATGCCGCGTCGTTATGCCGATTACCCGATGCAGTTTGCTGACTTCAATGCCATTGCGTCGGTGGGTGGGTTCTTCTTCGGTTTTGCGCAGGTCTATTTCTTCTTTGCCGTGGTGTTGCCTGCAATGCGTGGCAAGGGCGAAAAAGCGCCGCAAAAACCTTGGGAAGCAGCCGAAGGCTTGGAGTGGGAAGTTCCCTCCCCTGCACCTTTCCACACGTTTGAGACACCTCCCAAGTTGGATGCCACCGCCACCAAAGTGATTGGCTGAAGCGGTCATGACACCTGATCAAAAGAAATCCAACATGAAGTTGGGCTTGACCCTGGCTTCTGTGGCTGTGGTGTTTTTTGTCGGCTTCATGGCCAAGATGATTTTTCTGGGCAAATAGGCGATGAATCTGCCGCGCGAAAACCTTCTGATGGTGCGTAAGCTGGCTGTGATCGCGGTCGCCATGTTCGCCTTCGGTTACGCGTTGGTTCCGATTTACAAGTCCATTTGCGAGATGACTGGCATCAACATTCTGGCCTTAGGTGAGCAGGTGATTGCGGGCAAGAGTACCAAGATGCCGGCCAACACCCAGGTCGATACCAGCCGTACGATTACGGTTGAGTTTGATGCCAATTCGCGTGGCCCCTGGGATTTCAAGCCAGCGCAACGTTCGATACAAGTACACCCCGGCGAAATGACCACGGTGATGTACGAGTTCCAGAACACCCAGGACCGGCGCATGGCGGCGCAAGCCATTCCCAGCTATGCGCCCCAGCAGGCATCTGCCTATTTCAACAAGCTGGAGTGTTTTTGCTTTAACCAGTACACGCTGGAGCCCGGTGAGAAGAAAAGTTGGCCCGTGGTGTTTGTGATTGATCCAAGGTTGTCCAAGGACGTCAAGACCATCACCTTGTCGTATACGTTTTTCGAAGTGGGTGGCAAGACGCCGCCCGCACCTGTGGCGAGTTTGCAGGCGGTAGCGCCTGGCGGGTTGGGTTCGTGACGGGAAAAGAGTCCGCGTCAGCACCTGCAACCCCTTCGGTGTGGAGCAGTATCAAGTTGGTCGCCTGGTCTTTTTTGGGGATTCGCAGTAACAGCGAGTACCAAAAGGACCTTGCCAAGGTAAACCCCATGCATGTGGTGGGGGTCGGAATTGTTGGCGTGCTGCTTCTGGTGGTAGGCCTGATTACCGTGGTGAATTGGGTGGTTGCAAAATAATTTGGATAGGAGAAGTAAATGAGTTCAACAACACACGGCGCAACGCCGCACTATTTCATTCCCGGCCCCTCGCGCCATCCTGCGATGGGCGCGTTAGGTTTGTTCTTTGTCATTCTTGGTGCTGGTCAGTGGATCAACGGCGCTGAGTGGGGCATGTACTCCCTGATGTTCGGTTTGGTGTGGTTTTGCACGGTGCTGTACCAATGGTTCTCACAATCCATTGGCGAGAGCGAAGGCGGCCAGTACGGACACAAAATCGATCTCTCCTACCGTTGGAGCATGAGCTGGTTCATCTTCTCTGAAGTCATGTTCTTCGGCGCGTTCTTCACTGCCTTGTGGTGGGCCCGCTCGCATTCAGTGCCAGCCCTGGGTAGCTTGGAAAATGCCTTG
>CAJASG010000234.1 GCA_903944555.1 uncultured beta proteobacterium | reverse complement strand
GCGTAGCTACTGAGTTTGCGCACCACGGTGGCCTGGGTGGTGTCTTTTTGCGCCAGTGACGCCATGATGCGCTGGATGTTGGGCCATTCGCTGATGATCAGGTCCACATTGACCCTATTGCTTGGTCGAATCAACATGTCAGCGGGATACTGACTTGGCAGTTCAAAGCCAACCAGCGACGCAGTCTTCTTTTGCAATGTTTTGTAGCGGGGTGCAAAGCTGTAGCCGTAGGCAAACAGGCTCCAAAAATTGACCTGGTTGGTGCCGTGTGTATCGGTCGAGTGCCGCGTGGGCTTGATGTCCGACGTATTGTTGTAGAGCACATCGAACACGAAATGACTCTCATGTTCATGGGTGCCAATGATTTTGGCATTGATGGGCACGTGGTTGGCAACCACGGTGCAGGCACTCACGCCCTTGTCCCAACCGAAATACTTGGGTGAATATCGGGAGTTAAAGGTGTTGATCTGGGTTTCGAAGCGCTGGCCATCACTGCTGGAGTGCAACTCATCACGAATGTTGAAGAGCTTGAAGGCCGGCAGCGCGGCCGTGGCGTTGCTGATGGCGTCATTGGCGGCATGTAGGGTTTCCGGACGCAGATAGCTGCGGGCGGTGGTAATCAGGGATGCGTGGCTCAGGCCAGAAACTTCGGCCATCTTGCCCAATCCCATGTTGGTGCCAAACGCCACCACGCAGGCCAAAATTTCGCGAAGGTCCGGCGCGTGCTTGACGGAGCGATTCACCACATGCTCGAAGGCTCCCAGAAATTTCGTATTCCCATTCACAAACCGCAGCAGTTGGGCAACGGGAATCCCTGGCAATTGGTTGTAAAACGGAGCATTGCCGGTCTCTGGGATCGTTGGGTAGATCAAAGACCAGCGTTTTTTCTCGCCTTGACCCGCCACTTTGATATGTGCGTTGACGCAGTTGGCCACGCGTTCATTGACCTTCACCAGGCGGTCTTCAAGCTTCGTGCGTAATGTGGCCAAGGTTTCTTCGATAGGGGCGGTCAAAATCGGCTGTCCGATTTCGGCAAGCACAGCGTCTTTGTGTGCCCAGCGTGCATCGCTGATCAGGTCATCTTCAAACTGGCGGAATTCGTTGCTGTGATTGACATACAAGTCACCGGACTCCAGTGCATTGCGCAACAACCGGTAGACCAGAAACTCGTACCGATCGACATCCAGGGCTTTGCGTTTTCCCCCGTCCGTGATGGACTCGGTAAAAAGGTGCTTTTTGAGAATCTGGGGGATCACACTCTCGGGAAACTGTGCGGAATCTGCTTGGCGCAGTGATTTGCTGCGGCGCAACAAGTCTTGCATCACGGTGATTGCGGTGACCAAGGGAGCATTCTCCAGGCGGCCGGCGAAATCGAGGTCACAAAACAGATGTCGCAAGTTGCGTTTGATGGTTGGCGACAACATGGTGAAGTAGGTCCACTCGTAATCCAGCTTGTCAAAGGTGACGTTCCGCAGAAAGTTGGACACCGAAGTAAAAGCGGTGGGTTCCAGCAAGCCGAACGCGCGCTCCTTGACCGTGGAAAAGAGGCAATCATTCGCAATTGACTTATCGATAAAAAGACCCAGCACTTCGCCTGCAGCCTTCAAATTGCTATTGGCCTCCTCGGATGCCTGCTGCATGGCCGTTTTCGCCGCCAGTTTGGCGTGCTTATCAAACTTGCCGACCAAGTGGATGAACGCCTCAATCAGGTTGTCGTTGATTTGGCGGAACCGGTGGAAGGCAAAGCACAATAAATACAGGCGCACTGTGGAGATATCCATGCGGCGCAGCTTGTATATGGTGTAGAACTGAACCAGACCGGCGTAGTACTTGATGCTCTCACTGGACAGTGACGCGTCGATCAGAAACGATTGGGCGAAGGCTTACAAGGGGGACAGTTGCTTGCGCCGACTCACCTCTCGGCGCAGTTCCTTATTGCTGAAATCACTCGCCTCGTGTTTTAGGACATTGATCAGGTGGATTTTGTCGTCCGCGTGCAGCAGGCTATTGAGGGATTGCTGCAGATCGGTG
>CAJASG010000233.1 GCA_903944555.1 uncultured beta proteobacterium | reverse complement strand
GGCTTCGTCAATGGTCTGGCCCAGCACAAACTGGCGGCCCAGCAGTTGCACCGCGCGCAGCGTGGCGGCCACCACCGAGCGCGCGCCCAGCTTGGCAAGCATGCCGGTAGGCGCTTCGCTGTCGGGCAGGAATTTCTTGCTCATGGCGATGGCGGTGCTGGACAGGCGTGCCAGCGTTTTGTCGCCCGCCGCTTCAAAGTCGGCGCGACCCAGTTGGTCGGCGGTCAGCGCGATGGCGGTCTCTGCATCGGGCACGCGCAGCAAGGCTTCGGCCAAGCGCATCAGGGCCAGACCTTCGGCGCTGGAGATGGGGTATTCCTTCAGCAAGCTCTCCATCGCCCAAAACGGCGGCGGATTCAGGCGTACGGCGTGCACCCAGGGCGTAGCGACTTTGGCGGCGGCAGCCCAGTCCAACGCGTTTGCCAAAGAGCCTAGCCGCTGGGCAACGATTTCCCCCTCAGGACGGTAGGGGTTGGGCAGGCGCTGGGATACAGCAGGGGCGGCGATGACAGCGGGCATTTATAGCTCCAAGAGGAATGGAATGCGCTATGTTGCCTCAGTGGTTGGTTAATTAATAACTGAAATTAATTGATTTTGTGGTGAATAAAACTACTGAGGCCGGCTGCGAATGGCTACGCCTTATCTCGCATCGCGCGCTGATTTCATTGCGCCTCATGCTGCGAGCTACTTTTTGTCCTTCTCCATCTGATTTCCGATGATGCCGCCGACGGCTGCGCCGCCCAGGATTCCGCTGGTGCTGCCGCCGGTAAGGACTGAGCCCGCCACGGCACCGACACCAGCACCAATGGCCGTATTTCTTTCTCGTGTTGACAGATCCGCACACGCCGCCAAGCTAATTAGCAGCACTGCTGCGGCAGCGTTGATGGCATATCGTTGCAGGGGGTTCATAGCGGTACCTCTTCCTGGCTCTGATAAATGGAATGCGTACGGCCCAAGGCGCGACGCCATCCATTCAATCGGCAGAATGAATTTCCCTATTGAGAAAACGCAAGAAGCGCCCGCTTGGCAGATCAGGGCGGTGACTGATGGCACTGTGGTCGCAAAGCACCTCAACACGCAGACCATTTCCAAAGGCTCTATCGCTTGGGGCCTGCTGCCAGCATGGCCACAATTTCTCGCAGCACCGCCTGTGTGACCGAATGAGACAGATCGAGAGCACGGTTGTGCCGGTAGTAGGGGCTCAGATCCAAATTTACACCGACACCATAGACTTCAACCTCGCCGTGCGCTTGCAGCTCTGCCACCACATGGGATAAATGGTGGTCGAGGTAGTGTGCGTCGTTTGCCAAGGTTGTTGCGCCATCGGTGGGGCTGCCGTCTGAGACCACCAGCAACAGGCGTCGGCCATCGTGGCGCTGCACTAGGCGTTGCGCGGCCCAAGTGACGGCCTCGCCGTCCACGCCTTCGCGGAACAGGTCGCTCTTGAGCAGGGCTCCCATGGCGGGACGGGCACGGCGCCATGATGTGTCGCTGTCCTTGAAGATCAAGTGTGCCACTTCGTTGAGGCGGCCGGGATGCTGCGGGCGTCCAGCGCGCATCCAGGTTTTTTGGGCTCGCCCGCCATTCCAGGCATTTGTGGTGAAACCCAACACTTCTGTGACTACACCGATCTGGTCTAGCGCCCGCGCCATCACGTCCACCAGGATGGCCACCGATTCAATGTGCTCGCGCATCGAGCCCGAGCAGTCGATCAGGAAACTCACCGCACTGTCAGCAACGGGCGCATGTTGCTCGAGGCGAAACAGGCGGCGCTCTGATGGGGAGGTGATGAGCTGGCTGAGCTGTCGGCCATCTATATAACCCTCTTCCTGGCCGTGCAGCCAGCCATCGCGCACCGGAGTGGCAAGCACAGCACTGAGTTCCCGCGCCAGACGAGCGACCGACAGGCCTTGTCGCTCGATGCAACGGTCCAGTCGCTCCCGGTTTTCCTGCAGCGCAGCCACGCGCATCAGCGTGGCCGCGTGGGCTTCGGTGTCGTAGGCGTCGGTGAAGACCCGGTACACCCCACCCGATTCGGCCAGGGTGCGGCTGGTGCCGGCACTGGCTGTGGTGAAGCCTTCGTTACCGTCTTCGCCATCAAAGTCCATCCAGAGGTTGAAGTCCAGCGGTTTGTCATCAGGTTGTGTGTCGCAGTCGTCGGCACCTGCGACATCTTCCAGATCGTACGCAGCCAACATACCGGCCACCATGCGGGCGATGGAGAGTGCATGTTCGGCGTAAGCGGTCTGATCCAAACGCTGGCGGCGCAAGCCGGCCAGATCATGCCCCAAGCTACGCACAATAGACATCCGGGTGGCTTCGATCGCGTCTTCCGTGGATTCGACGACGGGTTGTGCGGTGACGCGCGACCGGGTGATCTGCGCCACCGTGTACAGAAGCATGCCCTTGGCCGTTTCTGTCAGGCCGCTGTTGTAAAACGCCATTGACCAGGCCTCAAAGCGGTGTCGTAGGTTGTGAACCATACCAGGCATGTCGGGTGGCGCGAGGGCCTCCACCCGGAACTGCTCCAGCATTTCAAACAACATGCGCTCCATCGGCTCGGTGGGGCGCAGGCTTTTATGCAGTTCGGTGTCGGCGCAGCGCAAGCGCAGCGCCATGGCATCGGCGGCACCGCGAAACGAGGCAAAATCATCCACCTCTGGCGTGGGGCTGAGGTGTGGTGCAAACGGTGGCAGAAGCTTGTCGTCACGATACAAGCGCCGGCCGCGAAAATGCAGCCCCGCCAGGCCGCTAAAAGCTCTGATGGATGCAGCGCAGAGGTCGTCGATGCGTTGCTGGTGGCGCGCCGCGCCGGCCGTGGTCTTGGGCTCGACCATGGTAGATCAGGCGGTCGTGTGGGCGAGCGAGGCTTCGATTTCGCGGTGGAAGCAGCGCTGGAAATACTCGGCAACGACCGATCGTTCGGCTTCGTCGCACTTGTTAACGAACGATAGCTGGAACGCCAAGCCTGGGTCGCGGAAGATTTCCACATGTTCGGCCCAGGTGATCACGGTGCGCGGCGACATCAGCGTGGACAAATCGCCAACGCGAAAGCCGTGGCGGGTCAGGTCGGCCACCGCCACCATGGCGTTGATCATTTCCTGGCCAGCCGCGTTGGCATAGGCCGGCACGCGGGCGGTAACGATGGCTACTTCTTCCTTGCGTTCCAGGTAGTTCAGCGCGACCACGATGTTCCAGCGGTCGATCTGGGCGTGGTTCAAGCGCTGGGCACCGTGATACAGGCCGTTCAGATTGCCTTGGCCCACGGTGTTGGCGGTGGCGAATAGCCGGAAATAGGGGTTGGGCCGCAGCACGCGGTTTTGGTCCATGAGCGTGAATTGGCCGTCGCGCTCTAGGTTGCGCTGGATCACGAACATGACGTCGGGCCGGCCCGCGTCGTACTCGTCAAATATCAGCGCCATCGGGCGTTGCAACGACCAGGGCACGATGCCTTCCTGGAACTCCGTCACTTGCTGGCCGTCCCGCAGCACCACCGCGTCTTTGCCCACCAGGTCAAGTCGGCTCACATGGCCATCAAGGTTAACGCGCACGCACGGCCAGTTCAACCTTGCAGCCACTTGTTCGATATGGGTGGATTTGCCAGTGCCGTGCAGGCCTTGCACCATAACGCGGCGGTCGCGGCTGAAACCAGCCAGCAGCGCTAACGTCACCGCCGGGTTAAAGCGGTAGCTGGTGTCGACCTCGGGCACGTGCTCGTTGCGCTCAGCGAAGGCCGGTACCCTCAGCTCTGTGTCAATACCGAAGACGTCGCGAACTGACACGGTCTGGGTGGGACGCAGGAGGTTCAGTTCGGTCATGGTGCAGGTCTTTCAGATGGGGTGGTGACGAGGCTCAGGCGCTCGCGCTATCGTCAATGGGGTCGGTGGCGTCGCTCTCAATGTGACTCAGCGCATCGGCTGCGCGGTGCAACGCGGGCAGTAAGCCCAGCGCTTTGTCGGGGGTCAGACGCATGATGGGTGCTTGCACCGCCACACACAGGTTGGAGCGGCCGCTTGCGCTGGGAACCATCACAGCCACGCACATCAGACCGGGCAAGAATTCTTCGTTGTCCAGGGCGAAGCCTTGGCGCTTGACCTGCTTTATCTCCTCTTCCAGCGCATCCAGATTGGTTAGCGTCTTGGGCGTGAAGGCCTCCAGTGTGGCGTGCGCCAACAGCCGCTGGCGCTGCGCGGGTGCCATGCCTGCCAGGAACAGCTTTCCGCTGGCCGAACAGTGCACAGGCACACGGGAGCCCGAATGCAGATAAAAGCGCAGCGGCGCGGGCGTCTCCACGCGGTCGAGGTACATCACCTCGCTACCGCTGAGGGCTGTCAGGTTGCAACTCTCGCCAACCGCGTTGACCAGTGCACGCAAGACGCCGTGGCGCGCACCGTGAAAGGAGTCGTTGAGCAGAAGGTTTTCCGCCAACTTGCGCAGGCGCACCCCGGTACCGTACTGGCGGC
>CAJASG010000232.1 GCA_903944555.1 uncultured beta proteobacterium | reverse complement strand
TGGCCCTGATGGAAAACGTGGAGGAAGAAACGGCCAGCCGCAGCGACGCGTTGCACGGGCAATTGCGCATCACCTGCAGCATGTCCCTGGCCTATGCGCAGATGGCGGCGGCGGTGGTGGATTTTCTGAAACTGCACCCGCAGCTCAAGGTCGATCTGAATGCCAGCGAGGGCGCGCTGAATCTGGTGGAGGCGCGCATTGACCTGGCGATTCGCATCAGCGCCGAGCCGGACCCGATGCTGATCGGGCGGGCGCTGGCGCCCTGCGCCTCGGTGCTGGTAGCCTCACCGGCGTATTTGGCCGAGCATGGCGTGCCTGTGGCCCCGGCAGACTTGGCAACCCACCGCTGCCTGAGCTACGCCAACTTTGGTAAGAGTGTGTGGCGGCTCAGCCGAGGCGAGGATCAAGCCCAGGTCAGCGTGGCTGGCCATTTCAGCGCCAATGAAGCCACCGCTTTGCTGCGCGCCGCGCTGGCGGGGGGCGGTGTGGCGCTGCAGCCCACCTACCTGGCGAACCCGCTTCTGGCGGACGGCAGCCTGCAGGCGGTGCTACCAGACTGGAAGCTGCCGGATATGGCCATCTACGCGCTGTACCCCTCACGCAAGCATCTATCGCCCGCGGTACGGGCTTTGCTGGACTTTTTGGTGGAACGATTCGCCAAAGTACCTTGGTAATGATTTGTTTCAATTGGACACGCGACAGGTAAATGCAGACCAAACAGTCGTGTTTGAACTACCACTGCTGGTCAATGCACGGTGCACACTATGAAGATTGAACTACTCCCAAGTAGTCAGTGCGGCGTTTCCAAGGGCTGCGCCCCGTCTTCCACGCGACAGTGAAAAAAGCGGAGTGCCAGCAAGGTTGTCGTATTGCCCAGATCACTGACACCGACAGGCGGGTCAAGCACTTGCGGCGCAAATCATGATCGACAATATGCCTTTGATCGATCTTCCAAAATTTCCACCTGATGCCAGTTCAGCACTCCCCTGAGTCGTATTCCCTCAACAGCAAAACACCTTTAAAGCGGCGCAAGCAGGGGTGGAAAGTTGTCCTTGGCCGGTTGGCCTGGTCTCGGTACACCTATGAGCGCCCGCAAGGTGACGCGCTGAAACTGCTTGGCAGTGTGAGCAAGGGGATGCAAGTTGGCGCTCTTGCCATGACGGCTGATGATCAGTATGTACAGGTGGTCGGCGACCACATCACACCCTTGAACAGCAGAGAGATCGTAAAGGCGGTCGCCAATGCACCCAAAGAATCTGCTGCCACTTATCCCGCATTTTCAAAAGATTCCCCGCTCTGGGTGGAGGCCCGCAAAGACAGCCCCGCACCGGTGGTCATCGTCAAAAAGCGCAGGGTCGCCGTCATGCCATGAATTGTGGATTGGCTGCAATACCAGCCATGGTGTGTTGAATCAGTCCGCCGGCATTCAACTTTGGGTTTCTTAGGGAGTGGACTCCAAAAAGTCAAGGTCGCGCGGGTTCAGCCCGTACATGTCGGCAAATGCTTCTATGGACTGGCCACTGCTGTTGAATGCGCGGCGCAAGGCTTCTTGTTTGGCCAGTGCCTGGTCGTACTCCGCAAAGGCGTCTTCCAGCAAGGCGCCGCCTTGGGTGTCTACCACCTGAACCCGGTCTAGGTAGGCCTCGCGTGTCAGGCCCGATGCCTCAAATGCTGCAACCACCTGGGCACGCAATTTGGGACGCAAGTCGACCGCAGAGCGGCCTTGGCGGCGGATGAATAGTTCCACCAGCGCCAAATAGACGTGTTCCGGGGATACGGCCTCTACTGCAGCGCCTTGCAGGTCGTGGCGTTGCTTGCCGGCCGCGACGCTTTGCAGGTAGCGGGTGGAGCGCGTGTGCGTGCCCAGTGCGGCTTTAAGCGTGTCGCGTGCGAAATGCTCTGGGTGGCTGGCCAGGAGTTCTTGAAAAACACCCAGCTTGAGGGGAAGAAATTCCGCCCCAAACAGGTGGGGATACAGTTCAAACAACTTCTCTAAAACGGGTTGAGCTACTTGGGCGCGCCCCGCCTTTTTGGGCTGGTCGCCCTTTGGCGCAGGCTCAGCAGCCTGGGCTGGTGCTTCCAGAGACGGCTCAACGAGGGTTGTTGTGAGGACTTCTGCAGGGGCTTCGGATGGAGTGTCGGTCATGGGTTTGGGGGTTTGGTCAACCCTCGATTGTCAACCATATGGCCAAACCGCAATACAAAGGTGCATTTTTCAAAAATCGACAGCCGGGCGAACCGAGTTGGGCTTGACAAAGCGCCACCGGCCCACGGTGCATGCCATGGTGGCTGCAATCAGGCCGCCCATCCCCACCAGCAGTAAAGGGTACTCCCAGGCGCCGTTGTAGGCGCCAAACATGCTGGCTTTGATGGCACGCACCACCCAAGTCAGCGGCAGCCAGGGGCTGATGTCGGCAAACCAGCCGCCACTCAGCTCAATGGGAACAATGCCGCCGGATGAGGAGAGTTGCACAGCCAGCAGGATCATGGCCAGCCCTTTGCCGGCATCGCCAAAGGCCCGTGTCAGTGCAAATACGATAAGTAAAAACGTCAGAGATGCCACGCCCAGTGTGAGCGCAAAGGCGGTCGGGTTGACCACATGGATTTTCAAAAAATACACCACGGTGGCATAGATCAGCAAAGCCTGCAGCACCACTACCAATGCGGGTAGTGCAATTTTCCCCAACAACTGGGCGGGGCGTGAGAAGAACTGCGCGTGGCGCGGCAGCACCCGCACGTGGATCAAAAAGGCGGCAATGCCCGCCCCCAGCCACAGCGCGGCTGGGATCACGTTGGGGGCAAAGCCGCTGCCGCTGTTTTGAACCGCCGCGTCGACTTCAATCATGGGTTGTACGGAATTGGCCAAGCCCTCGGCGTTGCCGTCCAGTGTCGGCATCTCGGTGGGCAATGCTCCGTGCAACACGTTAATGCCGGCGAACAATTGCGACGCCCCAGCCTGAATTTTCTGGTTTGCGTCGGA
>CAJASG010000231.1 GCA_903944555.1 uncultured beta proteobacterium | reverse complement strand
GGTTTTCGAAGACCTGATGTACCAAAACCTGCGCCAGGTGGGCTCCAGCTCCACCGAGCAGTCCACCCTTCCGACCGGTCTGCAGATTGGCTTGGGCGTGCGCACCGTGGCCACCAGCCGAACCTTCTCGCAGGGCAACCTTCAGCAGTCCAACAACAATTTGGACGTCGCCATTCAGGGCAATGGATTCTTCCAACTCACCATGCCGGACGGCACGATTGGCTACTCCCGAGATGGCGCCTTTCAAGTCGACAGCGGCGGCAGGCTCGTCACCTCGTCAGGACTGGTGGTCGCCGGCGGCATCACGGTACCCGCCAACGCAACCCAAGTCACCATTGGCCAGGATGGCGCGGTGTCAGCCTCCATCCCCGGCACCACCGCGCCACAGTCCATTGGCACCATCACCACGGCCAGCTTCATCAATCCGGCAGGCCTGGAGCCCAAAGGGCAAAACATTTATGCTGAGACCGTCGCCTCTGGCCAGCCCAACGTGGGCACACCCAACACCAACGGCTTGGGCGCGCTCATGCAGGGTTTTGTAGAAACGTCCAATGTGAATGTGGTGCAGGAGCTGGTCTCCATGATCCAGACCCAGCGGGCTTACGAGATGAATTCCAAAGCCATCCAAACCTCCGACCAGATGCTGCAAAAGCTCGGACAACTGTAAAGTTTGAACTGCGAGAATTGCTATGAAAACAATAGCTGGTTGCGCACACTCCATAAGGGTTAGAGCCCGATTTGGCACTTATTTTGTGACTGTGCTTGGTTTGGCAATCACTGGGTGCAGTTCCCTGCCCCAACCTGTCAAAGTGGATTTTGCCGAGCCAAAAATCGCGCAGGGCACCCCCCCCACCGCAATGGCGACCAAGCCCGCCACCGGCAGTTTGTTTCAAAGCGTGGGCTACCGCCCTTCGTTTGAGGACCGGCGTGCGCGCCAGGTGGGCGACACCGTGACCATCCAAATTGTGGAAAACGTCACGGCCAGCCAGAAATCAACCTCCACGGTCAACCGCACCTCTTCCGTGGACTCGGCGATCACCGCCCTGCCCATGCAAACACTGCCGGGATTAACCAAGTTTGATGTCGGAGCGTCGTCCAACAACAATTTCTCCGGCAAAGGCGGCACCGAAAGCGCCAACACGTTCACCAGCTCGATCACCGCCACGGTCATTGAGGTTTTGCCAAACGGCCACCTGGTGGTCGCCGGTGAAAAGCAGATCGGCGTTAACCAGAATGTCGACGTACTGCGGTTCTCCGGAACGGTGGACCCACGTCTTGTGCAACCGGGCAGCACCATCTCCTCCACGCAAGTGGCCAACGTGCGCATTGAGTCGCGTGGACGCGGCGCGCAAGGCGAAGCGCAGACAGTTGGCTGGATTTCCCGGCTCTTATTGAGCTTTCAACCGTTCTAAAGATATCCAGAATAGTGCCGAGGGGTAACAGATCCAGTCGGATCAACCCTAAAGCCTATTCTGCACATGACCACCCTGACCCCTCTTGCGAAAAGCACCACCCAGCGACACCTCGTCCTGCTGTGCTTGGCGGTCTGTCTGGTGTTTACAGGCTCCGCAAAGGCGTCCCGGGTTAAAGAAGTTGCTTCAATTGAAGGCGTACGCAGCAACCAGCTGACCGGTTTTGGTTTGGTGGTGGGCCTGGACGGCACCGGTGACCAAACCACCCAAATGCCCTACACCTCCCAGGGCTTGGCCAACTACATGCAGCAACTTGGTTTGACGCTGTCGGCAGCCTCTTTGGGCCAGTTGCAAATGAAAAACGTGGCCGCCGTGCTGGTGACAACCCAACTGCCCGCATTTGCCCGGCCCGGCCAGCTGCTGGACATTAACGTCTCCTCTCTGGGCAACTCCAAGTCCCTCAAAGGCGGCACACTGATCGCCACCCCCCTCAAAGGCGCCGACGGCGAGGTCTACGCACTGGCGCAGG
>CAJASG010000230.1 GCA_903944555.1 uncultured beta proteobacterium | reverse complement strand
TTTGACACCGCTGGCTTCGAGCGCAACGCCAAGGTCAACTTTATTCGTTTGCAAGCCGCAAACGATGCAGGCGACTTGGACGACATCCGTCAATTCACCACGCCTGAAATGTTTGCCGAACTGAAGATGGAACTGGCAGACCGTGGCACGGCGATCCAAAAAACCGACGTAGTGCAGATTGACGCGAAGGTGACCGACGTGGACGAAGACACAGACCGCTATCTGGTGAGTGTGCGCTTTACGGGCATGATTCGCGATGGCACCCAAGAGCCAGATGAGTCGTTTGACGAAGTCTGGCATTTAATGAAGTCGCGCCACGGCAGCAATGGTTGGGTGCTGTCTGGAATTCAGCAAATGTAGTGCACGCTTGTGGGTCGGCATTCATTTTCCATGCACACTCACGGTCGGTTTCAACTACGAATAAAAAGGGGCGAACTGGAAGTAACACTCCTGGTGCCCTTCGATTAAAAAATGATTGATTTTGTCAAGCTGATTCACTTGGTAGCAGCCATCTTCTGGATGGGTGGGATGGGGTTTATGTTGCTGGCGTTGCGCCCTGCGGCCGTTGCATTGTTGCAGCCGCCCGAACGCTTGATGCTGATGGGGGCCGTGTGGAAGCGCTTTTTCCCGATCGTCCTGGTGTCTATCGTCGCCCTGTTTACGACCGGCACCAACCTCTACACCACCGCCTTTAAGGCCATCAAGGCAGCCACCGGGCAAGGTGCGGTGCCGCTTGGGTGGAACTTGATGCTGGTGTTCGGCCTGTTGATGATGGTGGTCTTTGCCTACATCTACTGGGTAGCCTACCCAAAATTCAAGCGTGCGATGGCAGCACTGGATTGGCCAACGGCTGGCAAGGCGGCGGCACAAGTGCACACCTGGATGGTCATCAACTTTGCACTGGGCTGGCTGGCCATTGTGGCAGTCCGGCTAGTGCGCTAACGCGGCTCACAACGCCACTCCCAAGGCCGGTTGCAGCAGACGTTGCACCAGCGGATGCTGCACTTTCTTTTCGGTACCAATCGCGAAGAAGTTCTCGGTGACGCCCTCGCAGGGCGGTCTGACAGCACCACATCCAACTGGTGCAAGGCCAGGTAACCCAGCAAATCGTCCAGATTCCCCTCGTTGCACAGCAAGCGCAAGTTTGGCTCGGCAATCACCGGCTGCTTAAGCCGACGCACCACCAGCTTGGGCAGACTGTCACAGATACCAACCGCTAACCGGACGGTTGGCGCACTCATGATCAGCTTTTCCGGGAGTATTGATGAGAAATTATCTGCTTTTTAATTATCAATTGAAACTCTATCGTTGGGACATATGACACGGACCTGAGAAACACCCTGCCAATCCTTTTTCACCCATTCACTCAAAAACACTGCCATGCGCTCCTACCCTCCCAATAGCCCCAAAGCCGCCGCACGCATCGTAGCGCTCGTCCTTATTTCTGATGGCCACGTCAGTCGCGCCGAGTACGAAGCGCTAAACCGACTCGATGGCGCCCGTGATTTGGGCCTGGATCCACAGGATATGCCTGGCATCGTGCAGACACTGTGCGAGGACCTTCTGATGGAGGGATTCGATGGGCGCTCGATACTGTCCCACATAGGCGATGGGTTCATGGTCTCGTTACTGTCCGAGGTGGACGATCCGCAGTTGCAAAGCAAGGTATTGCGCCTTGCTGCGGCCGTGGTGAATGCCGATAAACACCTGTCCGACGGAGAGACGGTGATGATCGACGCAATCAATCGCCACTGGCAAACACGCTCGCCCACGGCGGTGGGCAATGTCGTGGCCACAACAAGGGCCGGACTCAGTCACCCCGAGCTTGCCCGTGCTGGCTCATTCTGATGAAAACACCCCAGGCCACCAGCAAAGCTGCCGCTGCAAACGCAATAAATGCAGCGCCTGAGATTTTGGCCGGGTCGTCATGCATCAGCTTAAAGATGGCCACCAGCGATTCAATGGCTAGCGAAACGATCACCACGACCAGAAAGCGTGAAAGCACCCGTCGAGCGCGCGACGCAGCGCTTAGGCGACTGGTGTGCTCGAACTCCTCCTCAACAATGGTCTGGGCCAGTTCCATGGCAGCCATCGCGATGGTCAACATGGCAATGCAGTCGAGGATGACATCAAAGCGTTTGGTGAGCGTCAGCAACTCGCTTGGCTGCACCGCACGCCACAGCTCCATGCCAGAAAAGGCGATCAGGGCCACGGCACAGCCAGCAAACAGGATGACGACGATTGCAAAACCCATCGCGAAGAAGCGCTCGGAAAACTTGGTGATGGACATAAAAATTTTGATTGAAGTCTGGCGTGACCCAATGGCCTTGAGTCACATTCGCTGCCACGCTAACACATTTGCAAGCTAGAAAGCCGTACCCATGACGACAGCCCCCTCACGCCCACTTGTACTCATCACCGGTGCCACCGGCAACCTGGGGCAGTCACTGGCGCGCGCGCTGGGCGACAGCTACCAGGTGGTTGGGCTGGACCGCAAGGGCCAAAATGCAGCCTTCCCGGTGCTGCAGGCTGACTTTTCGTCACCCGCCTCCATCGACCTGGCACTGCACAAGCTGCGTGATGCCTTTGGCGGGCACATCGCTAGCGTGGTGCATCTGGTGGCTTATTTTGATTTCAGCAATGCCGACGATCCGCGTTACCAAAGCGTCAATGTGGAGGGCACGCGACACCTTCTACGCGCGCTGCAGGCGTTTGAGGTCGAGCAG
>CAJASG010000229.1 GCA_903944555.1 uncultured beta proteobacterium | reverse complement strand
CTTTGAGTTCTTCTGCGGGTTTGTGCTCGTGCGCCTGTATCAATGTCTGGGCTCAGGCGCCTTCATGGCCGTGGGGGCCTATGCGGCGTACAACTTCTTTGTGCGCATTGAGGGCATGCCCTTGATCGTGGCGCTGATTTTGGGCGGCGTGTGCTCCATGGTGTTTGGTATGGTTTTTGGACTGCCCAGCTTGCGGGTCAAGGGCTTGTACCTGGCGGTGGCGACCCTGGCGGCGCAGTTTTTTTCCGACTGGATGTTTCTGCGCATTCAGTGGTTTACCAACCACTCGCCTTCGGGCTCGGTGTCGGTGTCCAACCTGCAAGTGTTTGGCCTGTCGCTGGAAAGCCCAGTGGCCAAGTACCTGTTTTGCCTCTCTGTATTGGCGGTGATTGCCCTGTTGGCCAAGAACCTGGTGCGCGGTGCCGTGGGCCGTGAGTGGATGGCGATTCGCGATATGGATGTGGCCGCCGCCGTGATTGGTATTCGCCCCATGTACGCCAAGCTCAGTGCGTTTGCCGTGAGTTCCTTCATCGTCGGCATAGCGGGTGCGCTGTGGGCCTTCATTTACCTGGGTGCTTGGGAGCCTGCGGCGTTCTCGGTGGACCAGTCGTTCAGGCTCTTGTTCATGGTCATCATCGGTGGCATGGGCTCCATCATGGGCAGCTTCTTTGGTGCCGCGTTCATTATTATTTTGCCCATCGTGCTGAGCCAGGGCCTGCCACTTTTGGCTGGGCTGTTTGGGTTGGAGATTTCTACCGCCGGTGTCTCGCACACTGAGCTGATGGTGTTTGGTGGCTTGATCGTCTGGTTCTTGATTGTTGAGCCACATGGCTTGGCCAAGCTGTGGTCCATCTCCAAACAGAAACTGCGTCTGTGGCCTTTCCCGCACTGACGCGTAGCCCAGTTTTTTTGATTTTTCATGTTCCCCGTGCTTTGATATTAATTAATAGGAGAGACAAATGAAGCTTCGTAAACTCGCACTCGCAACCAGCCTCGTGGCCGTTGGCGCATCGGCCTTGATGGCCGGCAACGCCTTCGCGCAAGCCAAAGAGCAATTCATCCCCGTGTTGTCATACCGCACCGGGCCCTACGCCCCGAATGGTGTGCCATGGGCGAATGGCTATGTGGACTACATCAAGCTCACCAACGCCCGTGGCGGCATCAACGGTGTCAAGCTTTCTTTTGAGGAGTGCGAAACCGGTTACGACACGGCCCGCAGCGTGGAGTGCTATGAGCGTCTGAAGGGCAAGGGCGCCACTTTTGTGCAGCCTTTGTCCACCGGCGCCACCTTTGCGCTGACTGAGAAAGCCCCCAACGACAAAATTTCCGTTGTGACCGTGGGCTACGGCCGCAGCGAAAGCGCGGACGGCACGGTGTTCAAGTGGAACTTCCCATTGGCTGGCACCTACTGGGTTGCCGCCGACTCCATCATGCAAGCCATTGCCAAAAAAGAAGGTGGCTTTGACAAGCTGAAGGGCAAGAAGATTGCCTTGGTCTACCACGACAGCCCGTTTGGTAAAGAGCCGATTCCTTTGTTGCAAGAGCGCGCCGCCATGCACGGCTTCACACTGCAAATGCTGCCTGTAACTGCACCCGGCGTCGAGCAAAAAGCCACCTGGTTGCAAGTGCGCCAAAGCAAGCCTGATTACGTTGTGTTGTGGGGCTGGGGCATCATGAACAGCACCGCCATCAAAGAGGCACAAGCTACCGGCTACGCCCGTGAAAAGATGTACGGCGTGTGGTGGGCGGGTGCTGAACCAGACGTGAAAGACGTGGCCGATGGCGCCAAGGGCTACAACGCGGTGACCATGCAGCACGGTGCTGAACTGGGCTCCAAGTTGGTGAAAGATGTGCTGGCCACAGTGCACGGCAAAGGCCAGGGTACCGGTCCGAAGGAAGAAGTCGGCCAGGTGCTGTACATGCGTGGAGCCATGAGCGCCATGCTGGCATTGGAAGGTGTCCGTTCGGCCCAAGAGCGTTATGGCAAGGGCAAGGTCATGAACGGCGAGCAAGTGCGTTGGGGCCTGGAAAACCTGAACCTCACACAGCCTAAGCTGGATGCCCTGGGGTTTGCCGGCGTCATGCGTCCGGTCAGCACCTCGTGTACCGACCACATGGGCGCCAACTGGGCACGCATCCACACATGGGATGGCAAGGCCTGGAAATTCACCTCTGACTGGTAGCAAGCCGCTGAGCAAATCATCAAGCCACTGGTCAAGACCACTGCAGCCAAGTACGCCGCCGCGAAGAAGCTGACCGCCCGCACCCCTGCGGATTGCCAGTCCTGATCACGGACTTTTAAATGCGGCGGCTCTTCGGAGCCG
>CAJASG010000228.1 GCA_903944555.1 uncultured beta proteobacterium | reverse complement strand
TAGCGCAGCCCCGCGCCTTGTGCTTGTTCGGCGCGCTGGATCAATTCAATCTAGTAGCCATCCGGGTCGGTGACAAATGAAATCACTGTGCTGCCACCTTTGACCGGACCGGCCTCGCGGGTAACGTTGCCGCCTGATGCCTTGATCTTCTCCACCGCAGCATAGGCATCGGGCACGCCCAGCGCGATGTGGCCATAGGCCGTGCCCATGTCGTAATTCTCCACCCCCCAGTTGTAAGTGAGCTCGATCTCGGCTTGCGCGGGATTGCCTTCATATCCCACGAAGGCCAGCGAGTATTTGTACTCCGGGTTTTCAGAGGTGCGCAGGAGTTGCATGCCCAGCACCTGGGTGTAGAACTTGATCGAACGCGGGAGGTTGGCCACGCGCAACATGGTGTGTAGTAGTCGCATGGCGGTGATTGTGCCTTGGGTCAGCCTTTGGCTGGTGGTTTCATTTCGAAAACCAGGCAGGTGGTGGTGGCATGCGCATACAGCGTGCCATCTGGCCCAACGATGCGTGCCTCGGCGGTAGCGAGTTGGCGGCCGCAGTGAATGACCTTGCCCTCGGCCCGTACGCGTGGGGTCTTGGCGGGGTTGATGGCCCTCACCAGATTGACGCCCAACTCCGCGGTGGTGTAGCCACGCCCCGGGGGCATCAGGGTGTGTACCGCACAGCCGAGTGCCGAGTCCAGCATCGTGGCGTACCACCCGCCATGGATGGTGCCCATGGGGTTGAGATGGGTAGGACCGGGCGTTCCCTGGAACACGGCCCGGCCTTCGGAGACTTCAATGATGGTGAAGTCCAGCGTCTTGGCGATGGCGGCGTAGGGTATCTCGCCGCGCAACATGGCCTCCATCAATTGCATGCCGCTCATGCCTGCGACCTGCTCGGGGCGTGCCACGCCGGGGCCGGGGCCAGCCTCCAGACGGGCCAGGACTTCTTGCTCCTGGGCCAGCCAGGATTCGATCAGGGAAATGTTGGACATGGTGTTCGGCTTTCTTGGATTGGCGGAGTACAAATTAACTGTTGCATATGCAATAGATGCAGCTACAATAATAAAAATGAACACATCTGTCAAGCCTGACCTGCAAAAGCCCCAGGGTTGCACCAACCTCAAGCTGCGTCAGCTCATGCGTCGTGTTGCGCAGCACTATGACGACGAGGTGGGCAAGACCGGGCTGAAAGGCACGCAGTATTCGCTTTTGTCGTATGTGGTCAAGCTCGGGCCGATTCGGGCGGTGGACCTGGCGGCCGAGATGAAGGTCAATACCTCGACCTTGTCACGCAATTTGCAGCCGCTTATTGCTGCGGGGTGGTTGGCCATAGGGCCAGGTGCCGATGCGCGCAGCCACCTGATCACTGCGACCGAAGCGGGCCAGCGCAAGCGCACGGAAGCCCAGCGCAAATGGCGGGTGGCACAAGAGGGGATCAACCAAGCCCTGGGTGCGGAGCGCGTCGTGGCGCTGCATGCCCTGATGGACGAGGCCATGGCACTTCTATCGCCAGAGGATGCGAGATAGAGCGCTGCTTTAGGGAACCTTGACGGCAAACCAGCCGTAAGTGTGCTTGCCAGGCTGGGGAATAATGCAAAGCTTTATACCCCGCTAAGCATTCCATGACCACATTCACCAAAGTAGTTTTGTTCACTGATACAGATGGTCGCGCGCAGTTCCGCGAAGAGTCGGTGGCCTTGGACCAGGGGTCGCCGCAATCCATGCTGTCGGAGCTGTTTGCATCTGGCGGTTATCAGTTGCGCACCAGCCCGGTGGGCTTTCGCAGCCAGTTCCATTGCTCGGGTTACACCCAGTGGTGCTTCATTCTGGGCGGGCAGATGGAGATTGGCATTCAAGGCGGTGTGTCACGGGTCTTCAAGCCGGGCGAGCATTTTTACAGTGCCGATTTACTACCGGAAGGCGCAACGTTCGATGCCGCCGTGCACGGCCACTGGAGCCGCCAGGTGGGGCCGGACCCCTTGATTACGCTGTTCGTGCGGGGTTAAATGCCTACCCTGCAAATTTGTTGGCGGGTAATCCGGGGCTGTCGATCTCCACGCAAAACAAGGCCCCGGCCAGCGGCTGGGTCAGTAGCTGGTGTTCGTTCAGGCCACTGCAGGCGCTGGTGATGAACAGGGTGCGCAGGTCGGGGCCGCCAAAGGCGCAGTTGGTGATGTGGCTGGTGGGCAGGGGGATGCGCAGCAGTTCTGCGGCGCTCTCCGGGTCGTGGCAGGTCACGCAGGCGGCGCCCCAGTGGGCGATCCATATACGCCCGGCGGCATCGGTGGTCATGCCATCGGGGTAGCCGTCATCCGCACCCAGTTGCAGCCACAGGCGCGGGCGGCTGAGCGTGCCGGAGGCGGGATCAAAGTCAAAGGCATGAACCTGCCCCTGCACCGTGTCGTTGAAGTACAGGGTGCGGCCATCGAGCGACCAGGTGGGGCCATTGGTCACGGCAAAGCCGGTGTGCATCCGGCTGCAGTGGCTGCCCCCGGCGTAGCGGTGCAGCGCCCCGGTGGGGGCTTGGCAAGCAAAGTCCATGGTGCCGCCCCAAAAGCGGCCCTGTGCATCGCATTTTCCGTCGTTGAAACGGTTGCCGGGCTGTGCTGGCTCGGGTCGGTGCAAGCGCTGCAGGCGACCGGTGTCCAGGTCAAAGGTGGCAAAGTCATGGCGCAGCGTGACCAGCAGGCCAGGGCCGGTGCGGCGCTCGGCCACCGCGGATATTTCTTCGTCAAACGACCAGCTGTCGCGCGCCTGGGTGGCGGGGCAAAAGCGGTGCAGCTGGTGCCCCAGGATGTCCACCCAAAACAAGGCCTGTTCGCGCACCGACCACAGCGTGCCTTCCCCCAGCAGGGCTTGGGCGGACCACACGCTGTGGGGTGCCCCCCGCACCACGGGCGCGGCGCAGGAGGCGTGGACGGAAAGCGCGGTGCTGCCCATTAGTGCGAGTGGCGGGGTACCGCTGCGCCGCTCTTGCCGACCAAAAAGTCCAGGTCGGCGCCCAAGTGCGCTTGCTGCACATGGTTTACATACAGCTGGGCGTAGCCCCGGGCGGGCTTGGTGGGGGGAACCCAGGCGGCACGGCGCACGGCCAGCTCTTCGTCCGACACTTCCAGGTGCAGTTTGCGTTCGGGCACGTTCAGCTCAATCATGTCGCCATTGCGCACCAGCGCCAGTGGGCCACCGGCGGCGGCCTCCGGGCTGGTGTGCAAGACCACGGTGCCGTAGGCGGTGCCGCTCATGCGGGCGTCCGAGATACGCACCATGTCGGTAATGCCTTTTCTCAGCACCTTGGGTGGCAGCGGCATGTTGCCCACTTCGGCCATGCCGGGGTAGCCACGCGGGCCGCAGTTTTGCAGCACCATGATGCAGTGCTCGTCGATGTCCAGCTCGGGGTCGTCAATGCGGGCGTGGAAATCTTCAATCGACACAAACACCACGGCCCGGCCCCGGTGGGTGAGCAAATGGGGCGAGGCTGCTGAGGGCTTGATCACCGCACCGTCGGGTGCCAGGTTGCCGCGCACAACCGCAATACCGGCGGCGGGGATGAAGGGCTCGGCCATGGTTTTGATGACATCGCGGTTGTAGCAAGGTGCCTCGGCCACATTCTCCTGGACCGTTTTGCCGTTCACGGTGAGCGCATCGCCGTGCAGTATGGACAAGATTTCGCGCTGCACGGCAGGCAGGCCACCGGCGTAGCAAAAGTCTTCCATCAGGTACTTGCCTGAGGGCTGCAAATTGAGCAGGCAGTTGACTTGCGAGCCCAGTTGGTCCCAGTCGGCCAGGTTCAGCTGGATGCCCATGCGCCCGGCAATGGCCAGCAGGTGAATGACGGCGTTGGTAGAGCCACCAATGGCCGCATTGGTGCGGATGGCATTCTCGAACGCTTCGCGGGTCAAAATCTGTGACATGCGCAGGTCTTGCTTGACCATTTCCACGATACGCCGCCCCGACATTTGGGCCAACCGGTTGCGCCGGGTGTCGGCGGCGGGAAAAGCGGCGTTCTCAGGCAAAGACATGCCCAGCGCTTCCACCATGCAGGCCATGGTGCTGGCGGTGCCCATGGTCATGCAGCTGCCTTTGGAGCGGTGCATATCGCTTTCGCACGAGGTGAACTCTTGCATGGTCATCTCGCCCGCACGCACCATCTCGGACATTTGCCACACGCCGGTGCCGGAACCCACATCCTTGCCACGGAACTTGCCGTTGAGCATGGGGCCGCCGGACACGCCGATAGTGGGCAGGTCGCAACTGGCTGCGCCCATCAACAGCGAGGGCGTGGTCTTGTCGCAACCCATGAGCAGGACCACGCCGTCAATCGGGTTGCCACGGATCGATTCTTCGACGTCCATACTCGCCAGGTTGCGAAACAGCATGGCGGTGGGGCGCAGTTGGGTTTCCCCCAGTGACATCACCGGGAACTCCAGCGGGAAGCCGCCGGCCTCGTACACGCCACGTTTGACGAACTCGGCCAGCTCGCGGAAGTGTCCGTTGCACGGGGTGAGTTCGCTCCAGGTATTGCAGATGCCGATGACCGGTCGGCCGTCCAGCTCGTCGTGCGGGTAGCCCTGGTTTTTGAGCCAGCTGCGGTGCATGAAACCATCGCGGTCTTGGCCGCCAAACCAAGCTTGGCTGCGGCGGATGGGTTTTTTGGAGTCTTCCATTGTTCTATTGCCTCGTGTGTTGGAGGTAGGCCTCCGGTTCTTGACAACACGGATGCTAACCATGCATAGTGATAATAGAAAATGATTTATTCGACATCTAACATATTCAATTTGCAATGTTTAAAAAAGGAAATGCAATGACAGCACAAAATCCTCTGGCCGTGTACCCCAGCCTGCGCGGGCAACGCGTGTTCATTACCGGGGGCGGAACCGGAATTGGTGCGGCCATCGTGACCGCGTTTGCCGAGCAGGGCGCGCAGGTTGCATTCGTCGATGTGGCCGAAAAAGAAAGCGCGGAATTGGTCGCCCACCTCGCCACGTTGGGGCTTCCCCCCGTCTGGTGGCGCCCGTGTGATGTGCGTGATGTGGGCGCATTGCAACAGTGGATCGGTCAGGCCGAAGCGGAGTTGGGGGAGTTTTCCACATTGGTCAACAACGTGGCGCGGGATGACCGCCACACCCTGGAATCGGTCACCCCCGCGTACTGGGATGAGCGCATGGCGGTGAACCAGCGGCCCGCATTTTTCGCCATCCAGTCGGTGGTGCCGGGTATGCGGCGTTTGGGGGGCGGGTCCGTCGTGAATTTGGGCTCAACCGGGTGGCAATCCAAGGGCAGCGGCTACCCCTGCTATGCCGTGGCCAAGTCATCCGTCAATGGCCTGACACGCGGGCTGGCAGACACGCTGGGGGCGGACCGTATTCGCATCAACACGGTGTCGCCAGGGTGGGTGATGACGGAGCGCCAGATCAAAATGTGGCTCAACGCCGAGGGCGAGGCCGACATCCAGCGCAACCAGTGTTTGCCCGACAAGTTGCAGCCCTCCGATGTGGCCCGCATGGTGCTGTTCCTGGCGTCTGCCGACGGTGCCATGTGCACCGCGCAGGAGTTCAAGGTGGATGCGGGCTGGAACTAATCTGCGTTCAAGTCGAACTGCTTGCCGTACACCGTCATGGCGGATGCCTTGAGTGCGCGCAGCAGCACGGTGGCGGCCGGTGACAGCAAGCGGTCGCGCCGGGTGATGAACCCGAAAGGCTCCATTTCGCAAGGCAGTACCAGGGGCAAAATCGACAGCAGCCCGTGGTCGGAGTAATAGCGCGCGACGTCGGTCGACATCACGCTCACCATGTCGCTTTGCTGCATCATTTTGGTGGTGAAAAGCAGCGAGCTGGTTTCGACACTGTTGGCCGGTTGTTGCAGGTCCATCTCCTGGAACATCAGGTCGAATTTGTGGCGCAGCACACTGCCGCTGGGTGGAACAATCCAGCCGAAATCCAGGATGCTGGCAAGCTCCAGTTTGGCTTGGGTTAGCAAGGGGTGGCCGGGCCGCACCACGGCACACACCGGCTCGTCGGTGATCACTTCGTAGCGCAGGTCCGCCTTGTCGTGCTCGGCCGACAACCGGCCGACCAGCAGGTCGAGCGTGCCCCGGTTCAGCCGCTCAATCAGCACGTTGCTGGGCTCAATTTGAATGGTGATGTGCAGGTTGGGGTGGGCCTGCTTGACCGCTGCCACGGTGGGTGGCAACAGGGCCAGCCCCGGTGCCGTGATGGAGCCCAGATTCACCTGGCCGAACTGCCCGTTTTTTGCCGCCTGCAACTCGTCGTGCGCCTGGTTCAGGCTGGACAGCGCGGCCCGGGCATGGCGGATCATGGTGTCGCCGTACCACGTGGGGCGCATGCCGCGCGGCAGGCGCTCAAACAGCTGCACCCCCAGGACATCCTCCAGGTCTTTGAGCAGCTTGGATGCGGCGGGCTGGGTCATGTTGAGAACTTGTGCTGCGCGGTGGATGTTGCCCTCTTCTGACAGCGCCACCACCAGCAGAAGCTGTCGTGTCTTGAGGCGTGCGCGGATGAGCCAGTGCGTGTAGTTTGTCATATTAGGGTTTTTACCAATCTAAATTTGTATATCGAATACAGCCCAAACTATATTGGAAAACTATCTCATATGTCCATATGATCCGCCATCTGCGCCGCCAAGGCGAAGATCAATGAAACCAATACAGATCAATTACAGGAGACACATTTTGAAAACACGTAGAACGACATTGAAGACACTTGTCGCTGGCTTGGCACTGGGTTTTGCCATCGGCACGCCGATGGCCCACGCACAGGACAAAGGCATGGTGGGTGTCTCCATGCCCACCAAGAGCTCCACACGCTGGATCAGCGATGGCAACAGCATGGTGAGCGCCTTGGCCGCCAAAGGGTACAAAGCCGATTTGCAGTTTGCAGACGACGATATCCCCAACCAGTTGGCCCAAATCGAAAACATGATCACCAAAGGGGTGAAAGTCCTGGTGATTGCGGCCATTGATGGCACCACGCTGTCCAACGCACTGCAAAAGGCGGCGGACAAGGGCATCAAGGTCGTGTCGTATGACCGCTTGATCGTTGGCAGCAAGAATGTGGACTACTACGCCACGTTTGATAACTTCCAGGTGGGTGTGTTGCAAGCCCAGTCGCTGGAAAAAGCGCTGGGTCTGAAAGAGGGCAAAGGCCCATTCAATATTGAACTGTTTGGCGGCTCTTCCGACGACAACAATGCCTTCTTCTTCTATGACGGCGCGATGTCGGTGTTGCAGCCGTACATCGACAAAGGCAAGTTGGTGGTGCAGAGTAAGCAGTTGGGTATGACCAAGGTCTCCACCCTGCGTTGGGATGGCGCCGTGGCCCAGGCGCGCATGGAAAACCTGTTGAGCGCCTACTACGGCAAAGCCCACCTGGATGCCGTTTTGTCGCCCTACGATGGCATCAGTATTGGCATTTTGTCCGCCCTTAAAGGCGTGGGTTACGGCAGTGGCAAACAAGCCATGGCCTTTGTGAGTGGCCAGGATGCTGAAGTGCCCTCGGTCAAGTCCATCATCCGCAAAGAGCAGTACTCCACCGTGTTCAAAGACACCCGCGAGCTGGCCAAGGTTACGGCCGGCATGGTGGATGCCATGATGAGTGGCAAAAAAGTGGAGATCAACGACACCAAGACCTACAACAACAAGGTCAAAGTGGTTCCGTCCTATTTGCTCAAGCCGGTCAGCGTGGACCTGTCCAATTACAAACAGGTGTTGGTGGGCAGTGGCTACATCAAGGAAGAGCAGCTGAAGTAAGCGCTTGAATTGAATCGAAAAGGCCCTGTGCCGAGACGCGCAGGGCCCTTTTACATTTTTAGAGGCAATATGTCGGAACCCATTCTTGAAATGCGGGGAATGAAAAAATCATTCCATGGCGTGAAGGCACTGCGCGATGTCAACCTGACGGTGCACGCAGGTCAAATTCATGCCATCGTGGGGGAAAACGGGGCTGGCAAGTCCACTCTGATGAAAGTTCTGAGTGGGGTGTACCCGTATGGAGACTATGAAGGTGAAATTCGTTTTATGGGCCAGGAGTGCCGCTTCAAAGGCATTGCGGACAGCGAACACACCGGCATCATCATCATCCACCAGGAGTTGGCGCTGGTACCGCTGCTCTCCATTACCGAGAATATTTTTCTAGGCAACGAACAGGCACGCAGGGGCGTGATCGACTGGAATATTTCCCATGTGAAGACCCAGGCCCTGCTGCACAAAGTGGGTTTGAAGGAGTCGCCCACGACCCTGATTACCAATCTGGGCGTTGGCAAACAGCAGCTCATCGAGATCGCCAAGGCCTTGTCCAAAGAGGTCAAACTCCTGATTCTGGATGAGCCCACCGCCAGCCTGAATGAGACCGACAGTGATGCTCTGATGGAGCTGTTGCTGGAGCTGAAAAGCCAGGGCATTGCGTGCATCCTGATTTCGCACAAGCTCAATGAAATTTCCAAGGTGGCCGATGCCATCACGGTGTTGCGCGATGGGGTGACGGTTGCCACGCTGGAGTGCAAAGACCATGTGATCAGCGAAGACACGGTGATCAAGCACATGGTGGGGCGTGAGATGGCCGACCGCTACCCCAAGCGGACGCCCAATGTGGGTGAGAAAGTCTTTGAGATCAGGAACTGGAAAGTGCACCACGAGGAACACGCGGACCGGCAAGTCATCAAAGGCGTTGACCTGCATGTCAACCGTGGTGAGATCGTGGGCATTGCGGGCTTGATGGGTGCAGGGCGCACCGAGCTGGCGATGAGCATTTTCGGGCGTACCTACGGTCAACGCATCAGTGGATGCGTGCTCATGCATGGCAAGGAAATTGATACCAGCACCGTCCAAAAAGCGATTGGGCATGGCATTGCCTATGTGACCGAAGACCGCAAAGGCTACGGGCTGGTGCTGGATGAAACCATTGCCTGGAACACCACGCTGGCGAACCTGGGTGCGGTATCGCGCCGCACGGTGATCGATGAGGGGCGCGAGTTTTCCGTGGCCGAGGACTACCGCCGCAAGCTCAACATCCGCAGCCCCGATGTGTTTGCCCGCACGGTTAATTTGTCGGGTGGTAACCAGCAAAAAGTGGTGCTGAGCAAGTGGCTCTTCTCCGACCCCGAGGTGCTCATCCTGGATGAGCCCACCCGTGGCATTGACGTGGGTGCCAAGTACGAGATTTACACCATCATCGCCCAACTGGCAGCCGAAGGTAAATGCGTGCTGATGATCTCCTCCGAGATGCCCGAGCTGTTGGGTATGTGTGACCGAATTTGCGTGCTCAATGAAGGCGCTTTTGTGGCCGAGTTTTCTGCTGCAGAGGCATCCCAGGAAAAAATTATGCGGTCCATCGTGACTTCAGGAGTGAACTGATATGGCAACAACATTGACAAGCGCACAGGCCGACTCGTCCGTCAGCAGCATGTCCTTTTTAAAAAACCACCTGCGTGAATACGGCTTGCTGATCTCGCTGGTCGCCATCATGGCGTTCTTTCAGGTGATGACCAACGGCACCTTGTTTCAGCCGCTGAATCTGACCAACCTGATTCTGCAAAACAGCTACATCATCGTCATGGCATTGGGCATGTTGCTGGTGATTGTGGCCGGGCACATTGACCTGTCCGTCGGGTCGGTCAGCGGCTTCATTGGCGCGGTGGCGGCTGTGCTGATGGTGGAGTACCACATGCACTTTGTGCCCGCCGCCATGATTTGCCTGGCGCTGGGTGGCGTTATTGGTGCGGCGCAGGGCTACTGGGTGGCGTTTTACAAAATCCCCTCCTTCATCGTGACATTGGCGGGCATGCTGGTCTTCAAGGGCTTGGCATTGGTGGTGCTGCAGGGTGCATCCGTGGGCCCCTTCCCGGAGGAGTTCCAGTTGCTCAGCACCGGCTTCATCCCCGATCCGTTTGCGGGTGAGGGCTTGCGCATCACCTCGCTGGTGATTGGTTTGGCCTTGGCCCTGGTGCTGCTGGTGACCAAAGTAAAGGGGCGCGCCGATCGGGCCAAACACGGGATGGAGAACGAGCCCTATGTCTTCTTCATTTTGAAGAATCTGGTGTTCGCGTCCATGATTGCGGCGTTCAGCTACCTGCTGTCCTCGTACCGGGGTTTGCCCAATGTTCTGATAGTGATGCTGCTGTTGATGCTGGTCTACGACTTTGTAACCTCCAAAACCACGGTGGGGCGGCGCATTTACGCCTTGGGGGGCAATGAAAAAGCGGCGCGCCTGTCGGGCATCAACACCGAGCGTTTGACCTTCTACACCTTCATCAACATGGGCGTGCTGGCGGCGTTGGCCGGCCTTATCTTCGCTGCACGGTTGAATACTGCCACACCCAAGGCCGGCCTGGGGTTTGAGTTGGATGTGATTGCCGCGTGCTTCATCGGCGGCGCTTCCGCCTCCGGTGGGGTGGGCAAGGTGTTGGGCGCCGTCATTGGGGCTTTCATCATGGGTGTGATGAACAACGGCATGTCCATCATGGGCATCGGTATTGACTACCAGCAGGTGATCAAGGGCCTGGTGCTGTTGGCCGCAGTGTGCGTGGATGTCTACAACAAAAAGAAATAAGCAGTCTCTGACTGAATAAGGTCCTCTATGAACATAGTAAAAACTGCACGTTTCAAAGGCGTGTTTCCGGTGGTTCCCACCACTTTTTCCGAGTCGGGCGCGCTGGATCTGGTGAGCCAGAAACGGTGCGTCGATTTCATGATCGATGCGGGCTCCAGCGGCTTGTGTATTCTGGCCAATTTTTCCGAACAGTTTGTCCTGTCCGATGCTGAGCGCGACGTACTGACCCGAACCATTTTGGAGCACGTCCAAGGCCGGGTTCCGGTGATCGTCACCACCACGCATTTCAGCACCCAAGTCTGCGTGCAGCGCAGCGTGCAAGCCCAGTCCCTGGGCGCTGCCATGGTGATGGTGATGCCGCCCTACCATGGCGCCACGATTCGGGTGCCGGAGTCCCAGACCTACGAATTCTTCGCGCGATTGTCGGACGCCCTGACGATTCCCATCATGATCCAGGATGCGCCCGTCAGTGGCACAACCCTCTCTGCTGCATTCCTGGCACGGATGGCCCAAGAAATAGAGCAGGTGTCGTACTTCAAGATCGAGACACCGGGTGCCGCGTCCAAGCTGCGGGAGCTGATTCGGCTGGGGGGCGACGCGATTGAAGGCCCGTGGGATGGTGAAGAGGCCATTACCTTGATGCCCGATCTGGATGCAGGGGCGACCGGCGCCATGACCGGAGGTGCCTACCCCGATGGCATCCGCCTGATTGTGGATGCCCATTTTGCCGGCCGGCGCGAGGAGGCTGCGGCCCTGTACCAGCAGTGGTTGCCGCTGATCAATTACGAGAACCGCCAAAGCGGGTTGCTGGCCTGCAAATCCTTGATGCAAGAGGGCGGGGTGATCGCGTGCGAGGCCCCGCGCCATCCGCTTGCACCCATGCACCCTGACACCCGCGCGGGGCTGATCGAGGTGGCCCGCCGCCTGGACCCGCTGGTTTTTCGCTGGGCTTCTTCCTTTTAAAAAATCATGACACACACATCACATAACAATCTGATTGCGGGCGAATGGGTTGCCTCCAACACGTACGCACCCAACATCAATCCGTCGAACCTGAACGATGTGATTGGCGAATACGCCCAAGCCGATGTGGCGCAGCTGAACGATGCCGTGGCCGCTGCGCAACGCGCCTTTCCCGCCTGGTCTACCAGCGGCATCCAGGCGCGCTCGGATGCGCTGGACAAAATTGGCAATGAAATTCTGGCCCGCAAAGAAGAGCTGGGCACCTTGTTGGCGCGTGAGGAAGGTAAAACGAAAGCCGAGGGCATGGGCGAGGCGGCGCGTGCGGGCAATATTTTCAAATTCTTTGCGGGCGAGTGTTTGCGCCTGGCGGGGGAAATCTTGCCGTCCGTGCGTCCCGGCATTGGTGTGGAAATCACCCGCGAACCCATGGGGGTGGTCGGCTTGATCACGCCGTGGACTTTTCCCATGGCCATACCGGCCTGGAAAGTGGCGCCTGCATTGGCCTATGGCAACTGCGTGGTGCTCAAGCCTGCCGACCTGGTGCCCGGATGTGCCTGGGCGTTGGCGGAGATCATCAGCCGCAGTGGCCTCCCTGCGGGGGTGTTCAATCTGGTGATGGGGCGTGGCAGCGTCATTGGGGATGCCCTGGTGAACCACCCTGGCATTGCTGCAGTCAGCTTTACCGGTTCGGTGGGGGTCGGCCAGCGCATTGCCCAGGCCTGCGCGCTCAACATGAAGAAAGTCCAACTGGAAATGGGCGGTAAAAACCCCCAGGTGGTGTTGGACGATGCGGACTTGGCCCTTGCCGTAGAGCTCAGCGTGCAGAGTTGTTTTTACTCCACCGGCCAGCGCTGTACCGCCTCCAGCCGCCTGATCGTGACGGACCGCATTTACCCGGAGTTCGTCGCGGCCATGCAGCGGCGCATGGCCTTGATTCAGGTGGGCGACGCCTGCCAGGCCGGGACCGACATCGGCCCCGTGGCATCACAGGCCCAGCTGGAGCAAAACCTGTCCTACATCGCGATCGGTAAATCCGAAGGTGCGCAGCTGGCACTGGGGGGTGAACGCCTGAGCCGCGCCACCGAGGGTTTTTACATGGCACCGGCCTTGTTTGTGGACAGCACCCCTGCGATGCGGATCAACCGCGAAGAAATTTTTGGACCCGTGGCCAGCGTGATTCGCGTGAAAGACTACGAGGAAGCGTTGATGGTGGCCAATGACACACCGTTTGGCCTGTCGGCCGGTATTGCCACCACCTCGCTCAAATACGCCACCCACTTCAAACGCCATTCCCAAGCTGGCATGGTGATGGTGAACCTGCCCACCGCGGGCGTGGACTACCACGTGCCGTTTGGCGGCCGCAAAGGCTCCAGTTATGGCTCCCGCGAACAAGGCAAGTACGCGCAGGAGTTCTTCACCACGGTGAAAACCGCGTACGTGGCGGGCTAAGGGGTGGCTGCTTTTGTCGGAATCGATTGGGGCACGACACACCGGCGTTCCTATGCCCTGGATGCAATGGGTGCTTGCACCCACAGCCAGGACGATGGCGACGGTGCGTTGGCCTGCAAAGGGCGTTTCCCTTTGGCCTTGCGCGCCGCCCTGAAGGGCTTGCACGCCAACCCGGCGCGGGTGGTGATGTCGGGCATGGTGGGCAGCGCCTTGGGCTGGCAGGAGGCCCCTTATCTGGATGCAGCTGTTGCGCTGGCGGATCTGCCCGACCATTTGGTGACGGTGAACGACCCGCTTGGCGGCATTGCGGGCCAGATCGTTCCGGGCTACTGCGTGCGAAACCAATGGGGTGAGCCCGATGTGATGCGCGGTGAAGAAACCCAACTGCTGGGTGCCTGTACCTTGGGCCACCACAGCGGCTGGTTTGTATTGCCAGGCACCCACAGCAAATGGGTGGAGCTGCAGGCCGGGCGCATTGTGCAGTTGCGCACCTACATGACAGGCGAGTTGTTTGACTTGCTGATCCGGCAAGGAACCGTTGCTGCGGCCGCTGGCCATGCAGAGCCCGTGTGGGACGATGCGGCTTTCGCACAAGGTGTGCGTGCGTCCGACCATGGCGCGCTAAGCCATCGGCTGTTTGGCTGCCGTGCCCGCGTGGTCTGTGGTGACATGCCTGCCAGCAGCACCCAGTCCTACCTCAGCGGTGTGTTGATTGGCGCCGAGCTGGGGGACGTGGTGCGCAAGTCATCCGCATCACCCAAGGGGTCCAGCTTCAAGTTAATCGGGTCGCCTGCGTTGGCCATGCGCTACCAGGCCGCTGCCGCGCTGTCAGGCGCTGCCTTCGAGGTCATCGACGCCCAGGCTGCCTTCGTCGGGGCGATGGCCCATATCCAAGCCCATGGGAAGTCTTTATGAAAACGGTACAAGAACTGCTGGTGCAAACCCGGCAAATGCCATTGGTCGCAATCCTGCGTGGCTTGGAGCCTGCCAATGCAGCGTCCATAGGCAACGCATTGTTTGAGAGCGGCTTTCGCTGTCTGGAAGTGCCGTTGAACCGCCCAGGGGCCTTGCAGTGCATTGAGATTTTGGCCCGCATGGTGCCCGGCGATGCACTGGTCGGCGGCGGAACGATGTTGACGCTTGCCGATGTTGACGCAGTACATGCGGCAGGGGGGCGTTTGATGGTGTCTCCCAACTGCAATCCCCTGGTGATCACCCATGCCGCAGCGCGGGGCATGTTGTGCGCACCCGGCGTTGCCACGCCCAGCGAAGCCTTTGCCGCGCTGCAAGCCGGGGCCCATGCGCTCAAGGTATTCCCGGCTGAAATGCTCGGCCACGGAGGCCTGAAGGCGCTGAAGTCGGTCTTGCCCATCGGGACCGACTTGTGGCCTGTGGGCGGCATTACGCCTGAAAGTATGCCGCTGTGGCGTGCTGCTGGAGCCACCGGCTTCGGTATCGGCGGCCACCTCTTTTCGCCAGGTGACTCCGCGGCCGAGGTGCTGCGCAAGGGGCGCCTGTATGTCCAGGCGTGGCAGTCACCGCGCGACTGACGCTGTTATGGCTGCCTTTGCATGGCTCCCGACAGAAGTGTGTGGACACCGGGTTGTCCACGCTTGACGGTTTTAAACAACGCTTTTGCCACGTCGCCCGCGTCAATGGAGCGATAGTTGTTGGGAATAATGGGGT
>CAJASG010000227.1 GCA_903944555.1 uncultured beta proteobacterium | reverse complement strand
GCGGGTAGTGCAATTTTCCCCAACAACTGGGCGGGGCGTGAGAAGAACTGCGCGTGGCGCGGCAGCACCCGCACGTGGATCAAAAAGGCGGCAATGCCCGCCCCCAGCCACAGCGCGGCCGGGATCACGTTGGGGGCAAAGCCGCTGCCGCTGTTTTGAACCGCCGCGTCGACTTCAATCATGGGTTGTACGGAATTGGCCAAGCCCTCGGCATTGCCGTCCAGTGTCGGCATCTCGGTGGGCAATGCTCCGTGCAACACGTTAATGCCGGCGAACAATTGCGACGCCCCAGCCTGAATTTTCTGGTTTGCGTCGGACACGCTGGTTGCCCCTCCAAAAAGATCTTCCGCCCCTTTGGCAAGCTCGTCCAGCTGGCGGTCTTCTGGCAGTTTTTCAACCGCGGTGTGGATGCCTGTACCCACAGACTGCATGCCACTGGTGAGTGCGCCCACGCCGGTGCTCAGGCGGGTTGCGCCGTCTGCCAGCTTTTGCTGGGTTGTGTGGGCCACTTGCAGTCCGGCATCCATCTGGGCTAGGCCAGCGGCCAGCGTGCCCAGGTTTTCAGTGACGGAGGAAGAGACAAACATGCTGTCCTGCGCTTCGTCTTTGAACAGTGCCACACCATCGTGCAGCCGCTTGGATCCGCCTTGTAACTTCACCAAGCCTTCGCCCAACTCGCCATGACCGGCGGCCAGTGTTTCGGCCCCATTTTTCAGTCGGTTCAGCTCGGTCGTGGGTGGCAGCTGGGCGTCCATGCTCTTCAGCCCCGCCCCCAATTGTTTGACGCCCGTGGTCAATTGCCCCACTGCATGGTTGAGTCGACCCGCGCCGACGCTTAAAGTACGCGCGCCGGCGGAGGTCTGGGTAGCGCCGCTGCTGAGTTCCTTGGCCCCGTCGCTGAGTTGGGCAACCCCTTCGCGCAAGCCGTCCACGCTGCGCTGGGAGCCTGCCGCATTGCGCAGCACCAGCGCCCAGCGCCGCTCGTTTAGGCGCTCGTTGACGTCATGGCCAAGTGATTCGGCGAAGTGCCTGGCGATGGCCGCACTTTCGTAATTGTTGCCCTCGGAGGTGTAGACCACCAGTTTCCCACCGCCTGCTTCATTGCCAGGGATCGCGTTGGAGCTGAATCCGCGCGGAATAATCAAGGCAAATGCAAGCAGGCCCGACCGAACCCCCGCGCGCGCCTCTTCTTCGTGGTCATAATTTTTGAAGCCAAACCTGTTGCTTTCCTGCAGGCGGGAGGCCACTTCCTCACCCACGTTGAAGTCGTGCTCGTGGTATTTCACCCCCTCATCCAGATTCACCACGGCGACCGACAGAGCCCCGGTTTTGGCGGCCGGGTCCCACACACTGGACAGGTAGATCACCACATACAGGGCCGGCACGAGCACGATGACCGCAGTGGCCAGAAACAACTTGGGGTAGCGGGCGAAGTACTTAGCCTCAATTCGGGCGATAAAACCTATTTGCAGAAATAGCTTTTTCATGGGGCCTGGCTTTGTTTGGGATACTTGGCGATTGTCGCCCACCTGAGAACTCGCCTATGACCGCACCCCAACAACCCCGTTTGACATCTCTTTCCCATGGTGGCGGCTGCGGCTGCAAGATTGCACCCGGCGTGTTGTCCGAAATTCTCAAGACCACCACCGCCATGCCCTTGCCGCCTGAATTGCTGGTGGGCATCGAGACCGCCGACGATGCCGCGGTGTACCAGCTCAACGCCGAGCAGGCCCTGATTGCCACCACCGACTTCTTTATGCCCATCGTGGACGATCCGTTTGACTTTGGCCGCATTGCCGCTACCAACGCCATCTCGGACGTCTACGCCATGGGCGGTACACCCATCATGGCGCTGGCGCTGGTGGGCATGCCCATCAACGTGCTGTCCACCGAGACCATCGGCCTGATTTTGGCGGGCGGAGCATCAGTGTGCAAGGCGGCTGGCATTCCCATCGCCGGTGGCCACACCATTGACTCGGTGGAGCCGATCTACGGCCTGGTGGCGCTGGGTCTGGTGCACCCCAAACGTGTCAAACGCAATGCCGACGCCCGCGTGGGGGACCGGCTCATATTGGGCAAACCACTGGGCGTGGGCATTTTGTCCGCCGCGCTGAAGAAAGAAAAGCTGGATGCAACAGGCTACGCACAGATGATTGCCATCACCACCCAGCTCAACACCCCCGGCCCCGATTTGGCGGCGCTGGACGGCGTACATGCCCTGACCGATGTGACCGGCTTTGGCTTGGCAGGCCACGGGCTGGAAATTGCCCGAGGCGCCAAATGCACGGTGGAAATCGATTGGGCGCGGGTCCCGTTGATCGACGGTGTGCGGGACTTGGCCAGCCAGGGCATGGTCACCGGTGCGTCCGGGCGCAACTGGGCGGCCTACGGCCACGAGGTTGCGGTGCCCGCCAACTTTTCACCCACCGACCAAGCCTTGCTGAGCGACCCGCAAACCAGCGGCGGCTTGCTGGTGAGTTGCGCGCCTGACGCCGTGGACGCGGTGTTGGCCATCTTTGCCCGCCATGGCTTTGGTGCTGCCGTCGAGATTGGCACTGTGCAGCCCGCCGGACCGCTGGGCAATAGCCCCAAAATGCGCGTTTTATAACCATTTTCACTACGGCCCCCAGTGCCGTGGGCGATAATTTCCGACCAATTTCAGCGATCTCACCTACCTAGAGGGTTTCCCCATGCCTGTATACCGTTCCAAGACCTCCACTGCCGGCCGCAATATGGCGGGTGCCCGTTCGCTGTGGCGCGCCACGGGTATGAAAGATGGTGATTTCGACAAGCCGATCATCGCGGTGGTCAACTCATTCACCCAGTTTGTACCCGGCCACGTCCACCTGAAGGACTTGGGCCAGCTGGTAGCGCGTGAGATTGAGCTGGCGGGTGGTGTGGCTAAAGAGTTCAACACTATCGCCGTGGACGACGGCATCGCCATGGGCCACGACGGCATGCTGTATTCGCTGCCTAGCCGCGACATCATTGCCGACTCGGTGGAGTACATGGTCAACGCCCACTGCGCTGACGCCATGGTGTGCATCTCCAACTGCGACAAGATCACCCCCGGCATGCTGATGGCCGCCATGCGCCTGAACATCCCCGTGGTGTTTGTGTCCGGCGGCCCCATGGAAGCGGGCAAGGCGAAGCTGGCCAATCCGACCACGCAGGTCATGGAATTCAAAAAGCTCGACCTGATCGACGCCATGGTGATGGCGGCCGACGACAAGGTGAGCGACGCTGATCTGGCCGAGGTGGAGCGCTCTGCCTGCCCCACTTGCGGCTCCTGCTCGGGCATGTTCACCGCCAACTCCATGAACTGCCTGACCGAGGCGCTGGGCCTGGCCTTGCCGGGCAACGGCACCGTGGTGGCAACCCATGCCGACCGCGAGCAATTGTTCAAGCGCGCCGGGCGCGTGGCAGTGGAGTTGTGCCAGCGGTATTACGAGCAGGAAGACAGCAGCGTGTTGCCGCGTGCGGGGGGCTTCAAGGCGTTTGAGAACGCCATCACACTCGACATCGCCATGGGCGGCTCCACCAACACCATTCTGCACATTCTGGCGATTGCCCAGGAAGCAGAAATCGACTTCACGCTCAAAGACATCGACCGCCTCTCGCGCTCGGTTCCGCAGTTGTGCAAAGTGGCACCCAACACCGACAAGTACCACATTGAAGATGTGCACCGCGCCGGTGGCATCTACGGCATTCTGGGCGAGCTGGACCGCGCCGGTAAGCTGCACACCGATGTGCCCACCGTGCACGCCAAGACGCTGAAGGACGCGCTGGACCAGTGGGACATTGCCCGTAACCCGTCTGACGCGGTCAAGACTTTTTATATGGCCGGCCCTGGTGGCATCCCCACCCAAGTGGCCTTCAGTCAGAACGCCCGTTGGCCCAGCCTGGATGTGGACCGTGCCGAAGGGTGCATCCGCTCTGGCGAGCATGCTTTCTCGCAAGAAGGCGGCCTGGCGGTGCTGGTGGGCAACATCGCCCTGAACGGTTGCGTGGTGAAAACTGCGGGTGTGGATGATTCGAACCTGGTGTTTGAAGGTCCGGCCCACGTCACCGAGTCGCAGGACGAGGCTGTGGCCAACATCCTGGCCGACCAGGTCAAGGCGGGTGACGTGGTCATCGTGCGTTACGAAGGCCCCAAGGGCGGCCCCGGCATGCAGGAAATGCTCTACCCCACGTCGTATATCAAATCCAAGGGCTTGGGCAAGGCCTGTGCGCTGCTGACGGACGGCCGTTTCTCCGGCGGTACCTCCGGCCTGTCCATCGGCCACGCCTCGCCCGAGGCGGCGGCCGGTGGTGCCATTGGCCTGATACGCAATGGCGACCGCATCCGCATTGACATTCCCAACCGATCCATCAATGTGTTGCTGTCCGACGAAGAGTTGGCCACACGCCGCGCCGAGCAGGACGCCAAGGGTTGGAAGCCCGCCAAGCCACGTCCCCGCAAGGTGTCGGCGGCACTCAAGGCCTACGCCATGCTGGTGATGTCAGCCGACAAGGGCGCCGTGCGCGACCTGTCGCTATTGCCTGACTGAGCGATTGCGACGCCATCCGCCGGGGAGAGAACGCCCGGCGGGTTTTATGTGCTGCTGGTGTAGCGCGCCAAAAAGCGGCGGTCAATCCAGTTTTTCAGCCACCACACCCATCGGCCCTCGGCGCTGAAATTGCCCCAGCTGGCGATGGCATAGCGGTCGCCACAGGACAGCAGGTTGAGGGTGGAGTCCGGCGGCATGTGGGCTTTTAGTGTTCCACCGGTCGTGGCCGCCGTCAGGTTGCGGGCTAGGGCGGGTCCAGCGCGCACGGCATAGACGCCGCTGCGTGCCAGCGACCGGTCGGTGCGGGTACTGACATCACCCACCGCAAACACATGCCCGTGGCTGGTGGATCGCTGGTATTCGTCCACTGCAATAAAGCCCTTCGCATCCAGCGCCAAGCCACTGTCTGCCAACCATGTCGGGGGCTGCCCGCCGGTGGTGAGCAGGGCAACATCGCACGCCAATCCGGCGCCACAGCCCAGGCGCACTTCCTCGGCGGTCAGGCCGATGGCGGTGTCTTGCAGCACGGTGATGTGGCGCAGCTTGAGTGCGGCTTGGATGCGCAGTTGCACCGTGGCGGGGTAATTGGATCCAACCGCAGCGTCGCCGGTGACCAGGGTGACGGCCGACTGCGGAAACCGATGGCGTATCGCCATGGCGAGTTCCACCCCGGCCGCGCCTGCCCCGATCACGGCGATGCGCAGCGCGCGCTCTGTCCCCATCTCCACCACCCGAGGCCACAGCGCGCTGAAGGCTTCAATCGGACGCACAAATAGCCCATGGGTGCGGGCGCCGGGGATGGCCGCATCCATGTGTTCGCGGTTTTGAACGGAGCCAGTGTTGACGGACAACCAGTCGTAGCGCAGGGTGCTGCCGTCGTCGAGCTGCACGGTGTTGTTTTTGGCGTCCAGCGCCTTCACGCTGCGTTGCAGCCAGCGCACGCCACTGCGGCGTACCAATGGCTCCAGGGGGATCACACAGTCTTCCAGCGGGTAGTGGCCAGCCACAAAGCCGGGCACCATGCCTGAATACATCTGGCGCGGGTGCGGTGCCACCAGGATGATGCGCACCCCAATCAGGGGACGGGCGGCCAGTGCCGCCAATACATTCACATGCGCATGGCCTGCGCCCAGCAGTACCAATTCACGGGGCTGGAAGCCGGGGCCTTCTGCGTGGTGGTCGGGTTCGGTATGCGCGCGGGCGTCTTTGACATTCATGCTGCTATTGTTTCATGAGTGACAGATCGCCCAGGTAGCCCAGACTGGTGCTGCCCGTGTTGTCACTGTCGGCCCCCACCACAATGGCCAGCAAGGGCGGCACGGTGTCGCTCTCGGCCCCAAAGAGGCGCAAAAAGTCTGCGTGCAGATCCTGCTGGTGCGCCACCCATTGGCCCAGGCGTTGGCTGCCAGAGTCCAGCACGACAAAACGCACCCGGCGGGTGTAGGCATTGGCCAATTCGGTGCCGGCAGGCAAGGTGTGGTCCCACACGTAGCACAGGGTGGCTCCGGGCAGGTATTCCCCGCTGACGCTGCGGGCCAGGCGCAACAGGCTGCGCTCCACAAAGGGGATGGCGCTGAGTGGCAGGTCGAACATGGCGCAAACTTTGAGCGGGGCGTCGTCCCTGTCTTTGCGCCGCAGATTGGCCGCAGGCATGGGCACATCCAGCCGCCAGCGCCAGCGTAAACCGCCCGCAGCAGTATCCGGCGGCAGTGCGTGGCTGAGCGTGCCGTAGGACTGGTCGGTGCGCAGGCGCAGCACGGGCGCGCCGTCCAGCGCCACGATGTCCAGTTGGGCCAGGGGCGCTTTGTCCTTGGGCAGGCCCACCAGACGCCAGGGCGCGGGTGGCGCACCGGGGGCAGCGCTGGAGAAGGGTTGCAAGCCCTGTGATACCTGCGACGGGGACAGAACGGAAGCGGTGGGCGTGACGGTTTGCCCGGTTGCCAGTGTGGTGAATAAGGAGAAATATAAGCAAAAAAGGCCTCTAGCCTTTATGAAACGTGCGCAAGAAGCTATCAAATTCATAGTGAAGCGCATCAGCCCCGGCGCCAGTTGTGAAACTTGCGCACCCACTCCAATAGGGCGTGGGGCTGGTGGGCGCGCTTCCATTCGCCTGCGGCGTATTTGTTGGCCTCCGACAAAGTGGGGTAGGTGTGGATGGTCCCCAAAATCTTGTTCAAACCCAGCCCGTGGCGCATGGCCAGCACATACTCAGCCAGCAGGTCCCCGGCATGGGTACCGACGATGGTCACACCCAGGATTTTGTCTTTGCCAGGCACCGTCAGCACTTTCACAAAGCCGTGCGCCTCGCTGTCGGCAATGGCGCGGTCCAGGTCGTCAATACCGTATTGGGTGACTTCAAAGGCTATGCCTTTTTCCTTCGCCTCCTGCTCGTTCAGGCCAACGCGCGCCACCTCGGGGTCAATGAAGGTGGCCCAGGGAATCACCGTGTAGTCGGCCTTGAACTTCTTGAAGTCGCCAAACAATGCATTCACCGCCGCATACCAAGCCTGGTGGGCCGCGACGTGGGTGAACTGGTAGGGCCCGGCCACATCGCCCGCTGCGTAAATGTTGGGGTAAATGGTTTGCAGGTACTCGTTGGTCTGCACGGTCTTGGTGGTGGGAATGCCCAGTTCTTCCAGCCCATAGCCGGTCAGCCGGGCCACGCGGCCCACGGCACACAGCAGTTGGTCAAATTCAATGTGCGCCTCCACGCCTTCGTGCTCCACCACCAAGACCTTGGCACCGTTTACCTGCTCACAGCGCAGGGCACGGTGGCGGGTTAGCACTTGCACGCCGTCGGCTTGCAGCGCAGCGGCGGCCAGGGCAGAGACTTGTTCGTCTTCGCGGGGCATGATGCGCGGCCCCATCTCGACTTGGGTGACGTTCGAGCCCAGCCGGGCAAAGCTTTGCGCAAGTTCGCAGCCAATCGGGCCCCCGCCCAGCACCACCAGCCGCTTGGGCGCCTCGTCTAGCTGGGCGAAGGTGTGCCACAGCGTGTCGCTGGTGACATAGCCGACCTCGTCAAGGCCGGGCAGCGCGGGCACCAGCGGGCGCGCTCCTGCCGCAATCACAATGCTGCGGGTGGTGAGCGTTTGCACGCCACCACCGTTGAGCGAGATCTCTACCGTCCACGGGTTGACGATTTTGGCGTAGCCCTGGAGCACCTCCACCCCCAGACCGGTGTAGCGCGCCACACTGTCGTGGGGCTCGATGGCGGCGACGATGTCGTGGATGCGCTGCATCACGGCCTTGAAGCTAAAAGTAGGCTCGGTGTTGCTTAAGCCGTAGTGCGCGCCATGGCGCATTTGGTGTGCCAGTTTGGCACTTTTGATGAGCGCCTTGCTAGGCACGCAGCCGTAGTTCAGGCAGTCGCCGCCCATTTTGTGGGCTTCCACCAGTGTCACTTTGGCCTTGACCACGGCGGCAATGTAGGCCGACACCAGCCCGCCCGCACCCCCGCCAATCACGATCAGGTTGCGATCGAAGGTTTTGGGTTTGACCGAATTCCAGCGCGCATAGACGCGCCGCTGCTTGACGGCATCCATGGCCCGGCGCGCCAGCAGCGGGAACAGCCCCAGCAGCACAAACGAGCCCAGCAGCCCCGGGCTGACCACGCCTTTAAGCGACTGCAGCTGGCCCAGTTGGGTGCCCGCATTCACATACACGGCGGTGCCCGCCAGCATGCCCAGTTGGCTGACCCAGTAGAAGGTGCGCGTGCGCATGGAGGTCAGGCCCATCGCCAGGTTGATCACAAAAAACGGCACCAACGGCACCAGCCGCAGGCTGAACAAATACAGGGCACCTTCGCGCTCCACCCCGCGGTTGATGTCTTGCAGCCGTGCGCCAAACCGCTCTTGCACCGTGGCACGCAACACAAAGCGCGCCACCAAAAACGAGACCGTGGCGCCCAGGGTGGACGCAAACGACACCAGCAGCAGCCCCCAGCCCAGGCCAAAAATACCACCTCCGGCCAGCGTTAGCAGCGCAGCCCCCGGCAGGGACAGGGACGCCACCGCTACATACAGGGCAAAGAACGCGCCGCGCACCAGCCAGGGCGACTGCGCATACAGCGCGGCAAAGTTCGCTTGGCTTTGTTGCAGGTAGTCCAGGCTCAAAAACCGCCCCAGGTCGAGCGCGAAGTACAGCAGTACCAGCACCGCAATGCCCACGAGGAGCGCAATTTTTGAGAGTTTCATGAAAAAGTCCTCCAACCCCACCAGATGCGGGTGCCCGTGGTGATAACGCACAACGCAGCAAACACGTAGGCCAGCGTGGCAAAGTGCTGCGGCCACACGCACATGGCGGCAAAAAAGGCCAGCGTTTCCGTGGCCTCGGTCAGCCCGCCCAAAAAGTAGAACGACTTGTCCGGATAGTCCAGGCTGGTGATGCCGCGTTTGGCCGCCATCACCGCAAACGCCAGAAAGCTGGTGCCCGTGCCGATAAATGCGGCCAGCAGCACAGCCGCTGCCAGCGCGTTGTGCGCGGGGTTGGCTACTGCAAACGCCAGTGGAATGCTGGCGTAAAACACAAAGTCCAGCGCAATGTCCAAAAACCCGCCAGCGTCGGTGGCCTGTGTCAGGCGTGCCACCGCACCGTCCAGTGCATCACAAAAACGTGAGGCGAATATGGCTGCAGCCCCCGCGTAGTATGCGTGACCAGCTATCAAAAACGCAGCAACCAGCCCAATGCCAAACCCCATAAGCGTAAGGCTGTTGGCGCCAATGCGCGCACGTACCAGCGCGCGGGCGGCGACGCCCACGGCGGGGCGAATCAGGGCGGTGACAAATCGGTCGAGCATGTAAAGGCGGTCGGTGCAAAGGTTTGCATCGTAGCGCAGGCCCTTAAAAACCTCACCCAAGCCTTACGCAAGGCCCCAGGTATACGACTCCATCGACAGCACGCCGTGGGTGATGTCCCCCTTGATGACCTGCAAAGCATCGTCATCGGCGCGCGCCCCCATGGCCACCAGCAGCGGCAAAAGGTGCTCTTCGGTGGGGTGGGCACGCTGGGCGTGCGGCGCGAGTTTGCGGTAGTCCACCAGGCGGCGCACGTCGTTGGCGGCAACGGTTTGGCGCACCCAGTGGGCAAACTCCACCGCGTAGTCTTGTGGCGGGGCGTCGGTGTGCTCAATCTCGTACAGGTTGTGCGTCATGCTGCCGGATGCCACCACGGCTACACCGCGCTCGCGCATCGCAGCCAACGCTTGCCCCAACTGCAGTGCACCCTGGGTGCTCAGGTTGTGGGGCATGGAGACCTGAAACACGGGAATGTTGGCCTTGGGCAACAGATGCCACAGGGGCACCCAGGCGCCGTGGTCCAGCCCGCGGCGCGCGTCCAATCCCACGTTAAGCCCCGCTTCGCCCAATAACGCGCCCACCTCGGCGGCCAACTCCGGGTGGCCCGCTGCGGCGTAGCGCAGTTGGTACAGCGCCAATGGAAAGCCACCAAAGTCGTGGATGGTTTCAGGCGCTGCGGTGGTCATCACTGTGATGCCCTGCGTCTGCCAATGCGGGGACACGACCAGTACCGCCCGCACGTCGGTAAGCTGCTGGCCCAAAGCCCCCAGTTGTGGGCCCAACACACCAGGCTCCAAGGCAAACGTCGGGGCACCGTGCGAGATGAAAAAGACGGGGGCTTTGCGGGGAAGCGTGGTCATGGTGTGTCCAGTAGGTTGAAATGCGATGTACTGGATGGACTGTATAAGTTATTGAAAGTAAGATAAATAGCCTTTATATAGATTCATTAACTCAATTTTTAGCCTAATCTGCTAAAACCTCGAGTCTTATGGACCGTTTTTTGGAAATGCAGTCGTTCAGCGCGGTGGTCGATGCCGGCAGCTTTGTCAAGGCAGCCGAGGCGTTGGGGCTGCCCAAAGCGGCGATGTCGCGCTACGTGGCGGACCTGGAGACGCGCCTCGGTGTACGCCTGCTGCACCGCACCACGCGGCGCTTGTCCCTGACCGAGGAGGGTGAGGTGTTTTACGCCCGCGCCAAGGAACTGCTGGCCGGGGTGGACGAGGCGGAGGCGGAAATCACCTCGCGCAGTGGTGCGCCGGGCGGGCTGCTGCGCATCAACGCGCCGCTGACATTCGGGATTTTGCATTTGGCCCCGCTGTGGGGGGTGTTTCGCAGCCAGTACCCCATGGTG
>CAJASG010000226.1 GCA_903944555.1 uncultured beta proteobacterium | reverse complement strand
TCGGCCGCCCAAACTCGTTGTTGAACGCCGCCCCACCCAGCGGCCCCTCCAGCATGATCTGCAGCGGACTGGCAATGTGCGCCGGCTTCCCATAAATGGGGGTCAGATTCCAATTGTTTGGCGGCTCAGATTTTTCAGGATTAATTGGAATCTGACCCCAATTGATTTTGGAGACGGTGAATCCGGTGAGGCCGGCTTTGGGTTTGGAGCCGCGACCGGTAGCGCCTTCGTCGCGGATTTCGCCGCCGGCGCCGGTGGAGGCACCGGGGAACGGCGAGATGGCGGTGGGGTGGTTGTGGGTTTCCACCTTCATCAGCACGTGGTGGGTGGCACTCTCTTTTTGATAGCTAACAACCCTTATTTCACGGGGGCTAGAGGCAGATTTGGCTATAAATCGTTCAACCTGGGTGCCGGCCATGACAGAGGCGTTGTCCGAGTAGGCGACCAGCATGTGCTGCGGGTTGACCTGGTGCGTGTGGCGAATCATGCCAAACAGGCTGTGCGGCTGCGTCACGCCATCGATGGTGAAGGCGGCGTTGAAGATCTTGTGCCGGCAGTGCTCGCTGTTGGCCTGGGCGAACATCATCAGTTCGACGTCGGTCGGGTTGCGCTGCAGCCGGGTGAAGGCCTGCACCAGGTAATCCATCTCATCGGCCGCCAGCGCCAGGCCGAAACCGGTGTTGGCCGCCTCCAGCGCCGCCCGGCCCTGCCCCAGCACGTCGACCTGGGCCATGGGTGTGGCCGGCAGGGTGGCGAACAGGGCATGGGCACGGGCGCGGTCAAACAGCACGCTTTCGGTCATGCGGTCATGCAACAGTGCCGCCAGCGGCGCCAACTGGTCCGGCGTGAGGCTGCTCTTGCCGAGCCAGCCCGACTTCAGTTGAAGGCGGTAATGCGTGACCCGCTCTACCCGATGCACCGCCAAACCGCAGTTATGCGCAATGTCGGTCGCCTTGGAGGCCCAGGGTGACACCGTGCCCAGGCGTGGCGCGACCACCACCAGCATGCCCTCAGACGCGCCGTCATCGGGCTCGCCGTAGTGCAACAGTGCGTCCAGCTGGGCACGCAGGGCCGGTGTTGGCGCAGTGGCCGTGGTCACCAGGTGCACGAAGCGTGCGCTGATGCCACTGACCTGGGGTTGAAGGGCCTGCAAGGCCGGCAATAGCTGCTGGCGGCGGAAAGGGCTGAGGGCATTGCCGCCCTCAAATTCGGAGATGTGATGGGTCACAGTGGCAGCCTGATGAAATTGACTGCAATTTTAACGGTCGGTCGCAACCAGCCCTGTGCCCACGAGAAACCCTGGCCGATGGGATAATTCCGCCCATGACGATCACCTACAAAGACGCCGAGGGCATAGCCGGCATGCGCGTGGCAGGCCGCCTGGCCTCAGAACTGCTGGATTACCTGACACCCTTCGTGCAACCCGGCATCACCACCAATGAACTCGACCGCCTGGCCGATGCGTACACCACGACCGTACAGGGCGCCATCTCAGCGCCTCTGAATTACGCGCCGTCCGGCCATAACCCCTACCCCAAGGCAATCTGCACCTCGATCAACCACCAGGTCTGCCATGGCATCCCGAATGACAAGGTGCTCAAGCGTGGCGACATCGTTAACGTGGATGTCACGGTGATCAAGGACGGCTGGCACGGTGACTCCAGCCGGATGTTCATGGTTGGCGAGCCCTCAGTGGCCGCGCGCCGCCTCTGCGCCCTGACCCACGACGCCATGTGGCACGGCATTGTGAAAGTGCGTGCCGGCGCCTTTTTAGGTGACATTGGTCACGCGATACAGCAGTTTGCTGAAGGCCACG
>CAJASG010000225.1 GCA_903944555.1 uncultured beta proteobacterium | reverse complement strand
GTTGACAGAACCAGGGCATCGCCGTCGCCCATAAAGACGCGCTGAATCTGGTTGGGGAACTGCTCGCCCGTCTTGCGAATGGAGTCCAGGGTTTCCTGCTCATCGCGCACCGCAAACTTCTTCTGCGGCTCGGTGTACATCTCGCAGTAGGTGCACTTGTTCCAAGAGCAGCCGTTGGTCACGGGCAGGATCAAAGACTGCGCCTCACTCGGTGGGCGAAACACCGGGTTGATGTAGCGGATGGGAATGTGTTGACTCATTTTTGGCTCTGAAAAATTGTGTTTGACTGCCTGCAATTAGACAGGGGTAGACTTATGCCATTGTTTTAAACATTAGAAAGCACACGGGCATGAACGCAAAAACCATGAAGCACAGCGCAAGTATCTGGGACGGAGAGGTCGGCGCCTCCCGCTGTATCGATGTGGTCCACTGGGAGGGTGACATCACGCCCGAGCAACTGGCCAACGTGGCAAACCAGGTCTCGATGGACTGGCAAATGATCGATATGCAGCTGGACCCAGCGCATCCCCAGCACGGCAACGCCTACTACCTGCGCCGCAAGACCGACGACGAGTACGAGGAAGCCGAGTACCTCAAGCGCAAGGCCGCCTTTGAGGCCAAGTACGCCGGCTAGCGCGTGTGGGTCCATGGCTACCACGTCGAAGAGGGTGACACGGTGGATGCCGATCAACCGTTTTTCTACGATGTGATGTTCAGCACCATGTTCATCACACTCGACGATATTGAAGCGCTTTGCGACAAGCATTACGGCGAAGGCGTTTGGGAAGAATACAGCCTGTACCTGGATGACAAGCTGCCCACGCCGCTGCCGATAGACTTTTGACGTCACACTGTGGGTTTAGAGCGGCTTCACTTCTTCGGTGAATCGTAGTAATCCCGCAATGAGGCGTAGCGCGCCGCCCGTGCCGACCGGACATGCAAAATCGCTTTTCGCATCGGAACCCCGGCGTGCACCAGGGTTTCGGCGGCGATCAGCAAGCCACTTTCAAGCACCTCAGGAATCACCTCGGTGGCGCCGGCGGCCTTGAGGCGGGCCACGTCTTTGTCATCGGCCGTGCGCACCACAATCGGAATACCGGGTCGGCTGCGGTGCACGATCCGGATGACGCGCTCGGCCGAGTGCACATCGGGGTAAGTGATCACCACCGCCCGTGCCCGCGCCAGCCCGGCGGCTTGCAAAACCTCCGGACGGTCCGCATTGCCAAACACAACATTGAGACCTTGGGCCTTGGCGCGGGCGATGCGTTGTGGGTCCGCATCCAGCGCAATGAAGGGGATGTTTTCCAGCGCCAGAAATTCGGCAATGCGCTCGCCGGTGCGGCCAAAGCCGCAGATCACCACATGCTGATTCAAATCCATGCTGTGCACCGCAACCTCTTGCAGCACCGTGGTGTTGTGGGCCCAGTCCCCGCGCCCCAGGTCAACCGACAGTTTGGCTGCGCGGGAAATCAGAAACGGCGCCACAAACATCGAGATCAGCATGGCCGACAAGGTGATCTGGAACACACCGAGTGAGATGAGGTTGAGCTGTCGTGCCAACTCGATCAACACCAAACCAAATTCACCCGCTTGCGCGAGTTGGGCGGCGGTGCGCAAAGACGTGACCAAGGGCGTTTTGGTGGCCCAGGTGATCAGCAGCATGACGGCCGCTTTGCCACCAATCAGCAAGACAACGGCCAGCAGCAGCTTGTGGGCATTGGCCAGCACGAAATGCAGGTCCAGCATCATGCCGATGGTGACAAAGAAAAGGCCCAGCAAAATGTCCCGAAAGGGCCGAATGTCGGCTTCCACCTGGTGGCGGTAAATGGTCTCCGAAATCAGCATGCCACCTACAAATGCCCCCAGCGCCAGTGACAGTCCACTGACAGCGGTGAGGTAGGACAACCCCACCACGATCCACAGCGTGGACAGCACCAGCAATTCATCCGATCGGTGCCGGGCCACCGTGTCAAACACGCGCCCCAGGTACTTTTGACCCAACCAAATCAGCAAGGTCAGCACCAGGGTGGCTTGCACGGCCGCCAGGGACAGCGCAGACAGCAAGCCGTCCCCGGGTGCCGCCAGCGCGGGCAGCAGGATCAGGCAGGGGACCACCGCCAGGTCCTGAAACAACAGCACGCCCATGGTTTGTCGGCCTGAGCGCGAGTGCAGATCGAAACTCTCCGACAGCATTCGGGCGACGATGGCGGTGGACGACATCGCGATGGCCAAGCCGACCGCAATGCTGCTTTTCCAGTCCTGCCCGTAACCATAGTGGGTGGCAAGCCCGGTGACCAGGGCTGTGATCGCCATTTGCGCCGAGCCAAACCCGAAGACCAGCTTTTGCATGGCGCGCAGGCGCTTGATGCTGAACTCCAGACCAATGGAGAACATCAGAAAGACGATGCCAAACTCGGCAAAGTCGGACACGGCGGCCGACTCACTCAGCAGTGCCAGGCCGTGGGGCCCCAGCGCAATCCCGATGACCAAATAGGCCAGCATGCTGGGCACTTTCAGTCGTCGGGCGGCAGACACGGCCAAGACGGCCGCAGTGAGAAGGAGAAGGAGTGTGAGAAGGTTGGAATGCACCGGATGATGATAGCGTGCAGGGTGCCGCCTGGACGTTGACCATTGGCAGGTGTGCTGGCATCGCGGTAGTAAGTTTTTTGGAGCACTTGGTTCATAAAATAGCCGCACTATTTCCGCCGCAAACAGCGCCGCACCATCCGGGCGTCGTCACACTGGAGTCTTATGCGCAGTTCAAAAAAACCACCAATCCACCTCCGGGGAATCTCCGTTGTTGCGTTGTTGAGCCTGGGCCTGTGGTCGTCTGGGGTTCTGGCCGACCCCGGTGTTTCTGCTGACACCATCACGCTGGGTCAGAGCACGGCCTTGTCCGGACCGTTGGGTGATCTGGGTCAAGACTTGCACAAGGGGGCCAAGGTCTACTTTGACGCGCTCAATGCGCGCGGCGGCGTCAACGGCCGCACCATCAAGCTGGTGACCAAGGACGATGTTTACGACACCAAAAAGACATTGGAGAATGTGGAAGGCTTTATCGCTGGTGATGCCACATTCGCCCTGTTTGGGACCTTCGGCACACCCAACAACGAAGCCTTGATTCCTGTCGCGCAAAAAGCCGGGTTGCCAGTGCTGATGCCGTTGACCGGTTCGCGCTCAGTGCGCGGCAAGGCGTCCGAAGGCACCTTCAATCTGCGCGCCAGCTACGCCGATGAGGTGGAGCGCCAGGTGGAACACCTGTTCACGCTGGGCACTACAAAAATTGCCGTGGCTTACCAAAACAATGCCTTTGGGAAAGAGGTGCTAGCGGCAACCGTAGACGCCATGAGTCGCCGCAAACTGAAACCACTGGTCGCGGTTTCCGTGGAAAACAATGCGAGTGATGCCGCAACGGCGGTTGAGAAATTGCTGGCCACCAGCCCGGAGGCTGTGTTGCTGGGGCTGGCAGGTAAACCTGGGATTGATGTGATCAAAGGCATCAACAAGACTCGCCGCGGCTTGCAGGTGTATGCCTTGTCGGTGCTGGGAGCTCCGTCAAGCGTGCGTACCCTGGGGGCGGACGGCGTCGGCGTTTCCATCTCCCAGGTGGTGCCGTTCCCAACGAACTCTCCGCTGCCTTTGGTACGTGAATACCAACAGGCCATGACCGCTGCCGGGAATACGGACTTTTCGCACCTGAGTCTGGAAGGTTATATCAATGCCAAAGTAATCACCGAAGGCTTGCGCCGTGCCGGCAAGGCCCTGACGCGTGCCGGGCTGGTGTCGGCGCTGGACTCCATGCGCAACTACAACCTGGGTGGGATGGAGGTGTCCTTCGGTCAGGGCGCTGCCAGTGGCTCACGCTTTGTGGAGCTGACCTTGGTCAACTCACAGAGCAAACTGATCAAGTAGTGATTTAACCCTGCGCCACCGGGCGCGCCGGGTTGCTGCACCACTCGCTCCAACTGCCTGCAAACAGGGCGGTGGGCCCCAGGCCCGCTATTTCCATCGCCAAGATGTTGGGTACGGCACTCACGCCGCTGCCGCAGTGGTGCACCACGGATGCGGGGTCGCGTTCGCCCAACAAGGCTTTGAACTCGGCTTGCAGCACCTCCGCTGGTTTGAAGCAGCCATCGCCCCCCAAATTTTGTGTGAAAGGGCGGTTAAGTGCGCCGGGAATGTGACCGGCCACGGGGTCCAAGGGTTCGACCTCGCCCTTGAAGCGCGGCACGCCACGGGCGTCCAGAATGCTTTGGTTGGGGCGGCCCAGGTTTCGCTGCACGGTGGCCACATCCACCAGCGTGGCCAACGGGGCGCCCAACGCGAAGCTGCCCGGCGCACGCGCGGCCTCGGCCAGCGCACTGACCGCACCGCCTTGTGCCTGCCAAGCCTGCAGGCCACCGTCGAGCACCGCCACATTGTCATGGCCTGCCCATTTCAGCATCCACCACAGGCGCCCGCAATAGTTGGCCCCTTGGCGGTCATACACCACGGCTTGCATGGTGTTATCGAACCCCACGCTGCGCAGCCACGCCGCAAAGTTCTCCCGCGCGGGTAAGGGATGGCGGCCACCGGACGCGGCACCGGTCAATTGCTGTTCGCCCTTGGCGCTCAGCGCCGTGTCCAGATGCGCGTAGACCGCACCGGGGATATGGGCCTGCGCGTACATCGCTGCTCCGGCATCGGACTGGGTGAGGTCAAAACTGCAGTCAAACACCATGCAGGGTTGGCCGCTGGCCAGCAGGGTCTGGAGTTGGGGGGCGGAGATCAGTGGGGTGCTCATGGGCAGGTTTCCAATCGGGTCGGGCGGTTTAGGGGGTTAATGTTCTTCGGCCGGGGTGTTGGGCATGGCCCGGGCGCGCAGCACCGTGGCCAGCACCCCGCTGGCCACAATCACGGCAATGCCGAACCAGCCCATGGGCGCAATGTGGTCGCCAAACAGCAGCAAGCTGTAGATGACGGCAAACACGATGCCGGAGTACTGCATGCTGGCCACCACCAGCGTGGCGCCCTTGCGGTAGGCGCGGGTCATGCACCACTGGCCCAGTGAGGCCAGTATGCCAATAGGCACCACCCACGCCGCGTCTTGCCAGCGCACGGCAGCCCAGGGCGTGATGTCCGTGAACAGCATGCCGATTGAGCCCACCACGGCCGTGCCCACCGAGAAATAGAAAACGGTGCG
>CAJASG010000224.1 GCA_903944555.1 uncultured beta proteobacterium | reverse complement strand
GCAGAGTTTTCACCCACTGAGGGTTGGGTGCCAGCACCAGCATGGTGTCCAGAAACGGACTGGCATGGTGGCGCCACTTCAGGCTTTTGTCTAGCCAGCCCGGCACCACGTTTTTCTGAAAATGCGGGTACAAAACGATACCTTTGGAATCAAATTGACCATCTGACCTTGCTGCGGTTGCGTCATCAGCTATCAATTGTGTAGCGCCTGGTGGTGCTGCTGGGTAGTTCAGGTGCAAGTGGTAGTCGGTAATGCCGCCGTCCCAATAGGCGCCTGGGGGCGCGCCTGGAATGTTTTGCACTGCTTTGAGCACAAAGGGGATGGAGCAACTGGCTTGCAGCGCCTGGCCAAAGTTGGCCTCGGTCAAGGGCACTTGACGGGTGCGGTAGTCCTGCGTGCCAAAGGGCAAGGGCGAGTTCGAAAACACCACCCGCTCCAACCACGCTCCCATGGACTTGCGGTGCACCGTATTGGTCAAAAAAGCCCCCAAGTAGCCCAATGGCGTGCGCAAGCCATGCTCGGAGCCCAGCAGGTGGCGCCCCCGCGAGGTGATGATGTGCAGCCGGTAACGTGGGTGGTTGAGCACCTGTGGCACCCGCCCGCTGTAAAAGGCCCGCAGGTTATTGCCAAACAGCTCACTGACAAACGCGGCACTCGGTCGCTTTTGACCGGGCACAGTCTCATAGTGCTGGTGAATGTAGTCATGCTCCAGCCTTTGCAGCGCCTGCACCGGTTGGTCTAGGCAGGCTGTGGCCATGCGCCAGGCGCCAATGGAGGCGCCTACCAAATCAATCGGGTGGTCAGAGTTCGCCAGCCAGTCGCCAAAAATATAGCGGTCCAAGGCGCCCAAGATCAGCCCCTTTGGGCCTCCTGCGGCTGCAGGAATGGTGCACACATCGCTGGGTTGCAGGCCATTGTTGGCAATGGCCGCCATGGCCTTGGGGCCGGCGTAGAGTTGAAGGGCGTGCATAGAAAATCAGGGGTGGGCTACCAGTGGACGGCCCAGTCAAACGGGTCTTGCTGCAACACCATGTCGATGTCCAGCTCCAGCACCTCGCCCACGCTTCCGGGGAATGTGACAGCCATCTCGCGCTCGGTCATTTTTGCCTCTTTGGCACGCGCCCGCCAAGCCGCCAGATGGATGACGCCGGCCAGCGGTTCGTAGACATTGTTGTCAAAGGGTGCGTACTGGTGCTCCAGCGCATCCACCATAGGCTGCGGAAACTGCCACATGCGGGCGAATCCTGCGCCGACATCAGAATAGCAATAGCCAAAAAAATGGCGCTCTGCCTTGGCACGCCGCATGTCTAGCGGTGCCACCTCGGCATCCAGTTTGGCGATGTGCTCAGGCATACCCAAATGCATGGCCAGTTCGCCCACTGCGTGAATCAAACCACACGTAAACGCCGCCTGCTGGTTTTGCCGCACCACGCCCGCCAGCGAGCGCGATACCTTGGCCACATCCAGGCTGTAGTTCCAAAAATGCTGAAGGTCGATGCCCGGCACGGCCTTGAGCGAAGCCCCCGCTGCGGCCGTTTGGGCCATGGTGCGCACATGGGTCAGATTGAGCAGGGCCAGCGCTTCCGACACGCTGCTGATTTTGCCGCTGAGCTGAAAAAAGCTGGAGTTGGCCAACTGCAGCAGCCGGGTGGTCAGTGCGGGGTCGGTGCTGATGAGTTGCGTGATCTTGCGCAGATCCGCGTCCTTGCGGTCAAGCTCACTGAGCAGCAAGGCCACCACTTTGGGGATGCTGGGCAGGTTGAACTGCAGTTCCAACAACGCACTCAGTTTCATTTAAAAACACCTTTTCCATTTGCCGGCTTGCGATGCTGCAATTATGTGGCTTTAAGCCGCAGCCTGGGATGCAGCTTTAAACCGCAGCCTGGGCGGCCGGGCGTTCTGCTTCGTGTCATCCGGTCTTCGACCTCCCTCTTTACCTACGCAGAACGCCCAGCCACCCAGACCGCTTAGCGCTTCAGCTTGGCAAAGGCTGAGGCCATGGCAGAGCCGCCGCCCAAACTGCTGTCTTGCCGACTGCCTTGCTGGCGTTCACCCCGGGCGGGGCCTTGGTAGCGGTTATCGCCTGAGCGGTCTGAGGCACTACGGGCTGGGGCCGCGCCGATTTTCATGGTCAGGGCAATGCGCTTGCGCGCTACGTCCACTTCCACCACCTGCACTTTGACGATGTCGCCGGTCTTGACCACTTCACGGGCGTCAGTCACAAACTTGTGGCTGAGCTGGCTGACGTGTACCAAGCCGTCCTGGTGCACGCCCAGGTCAATAAACGCACCAAAGGCGGCCACATTGCTCACGGTGCCTTCCAGAATCATGCCCTCAACCAGGTCCTTGATGTCTTCCACGCCGTCGTTAAAGCGGGCCACCTTGAAGTCCGGGCGCGGGTCACGGCCGGGTTTTTCCAGCTCGGCAAAAATGTCCTTGACGGTAATCACGCCAAACTTTTCGTTTGCAAACAGCTCGGGGCGCAGCGTTTTGAGCATGTCGGCACGGCCCATCACCTCGGCCACGGGCTTGCCCGCCTTGGCGATGATTTGCTCCACCACCGGGTAGGTTTCGGGGTGCACGCCCGTCATGTCCAGTGGGTTGGTGCCACCGCGAATGCGCAAAAAGCCCGCGCTTTGCTCAAAGGTCTTGGCCCCCAGGCCGGTGACCTTGAGCAAGTCTTGTCTGCTGGCAAAAGCGCCATTGGCCTCACGCCAGCGCACCACGGCCTTGGCCACGGTGCCCGACAGGCCCGACACCCGAGAGAGCAGCGGCACGCTGGCCGTGTTCAGGTCCACGCCGACCGAGTTCACGCAGTCTTCCACCACAG
>CAJASG010000223.1 GCA_903944555.1 uncultured beta proteobacterium | reverse complement strand
TGAGTTTTTTGAGTTTTTTGGTTGCCGGGTGGAGTTTCATCATGTCGAATCGTGCGTCTTTAAATCACATATACCGCTCGGTTTGGAACAGCGCCCTTGGGGCAATGGTTGCGGTGGCTGAGATTTCTGGCGGACGGGGTCGATCCTCTGGCGGGGCTGGCGGGAGCGGGAGTTGTTTGCAGGCGCCCCAAATTCCAATTGCAAGTTTAGGTGCGTTGTGTGTCGGCATTGCGATTGTTTGGGGTGCTGCAGTAAGTGTTACCCATGCAAACCCCACCGGGGGTGTCGCCATCGTTGGGCAGGCAACCATGGTCACCAACGGCAACCAATTGGTGGTCACCACCCAGAACGGAGCTGGTGGTAATCATTCTGCGATTAACTGGCAGAGCTTTTCTATTTCGGCGGGGAGTACCACCCATTTTCAGCAGCCCAGTGCGGCCAGCATGGTGATCAACCGGGTGGTCACCAATACCCCGTCAGTCATTTTTGGCACGCTATCCAGCAACGGAAATCTGGTACTGGTCAATCAGGCTGGTATTGCGGTAGGGGCGGGGGCCATTGTGGATACCGCTGGATTCACGGCATCCTCATTGCGGATGACCGACGCTGATGCAATCGCTGGGCGTATGCGCTTTGGGGATGGCACCTTGTCCGCAACAGGGGTCTCGGTGCAAGGCAGCATTTTGGCGCGCAGTGGGGATGTGGTGTTGATCGGCGCCAGCCTTGATGCCGGTAAAGATGCGCTCATTCAAGCCCCCAATGGCAGCACTATCCTGGCCGCAGGGCAGCAAATCGAGATCACCGGCCGGGGGCTGGAAGGCATCAGTCTGCAAGTGCAGGCGCCTGAGGACTCTGCCGTTAATTTAGGTACCTTGAAAGCAGGCGCTGTCGGCATTTTTGCCGGCACGCTCAAACACAGTGGTTTGATTCAAGCGATGACTGCCACTTTGGAGGGCGGCAAAGTCGTACTCAAAGCCACCGGTGATGCGTATGTGGAGGGCGCGGGCAAGATTTTGGCCACAGGAGCCATCGGCGGCAGTGTGGATGTATTGGGTAATCGCGTAGCCGTGATGGACCAGGCGCTGATTGATGTGTCGGGTGATCAGGGCGGGGGCACCGTGCGCGTGGGTGGGGATTACCAAGGGAAAAATGCCAGTATTCAAAATGCGTCGATGGCGTATGTGGGAGCACAAACCAGCGTAAAAGCGGATGCCATAGTGGCCGGCAATGGCGGTAAAGTGATTATTTGGGCAGACGATGCAACTCGTTATTTTGGTGAAATCAGTGCCAAAGGCGGAGCGCAAAAGGGCGATGGCGGCTTTGTCGAAGTATCTGGCAAAGGCTTTCTTGATTTCAATGGAGTAGTTGATACTTCCGCCCAAAATGGTGACAAGGGAACTTTATTGCTCGACCCCACCAATGTGTACATTGCTGCTGCCCAGGCAGTGGCCACTACCGCTGGCATGACAGGTGGAGATACCACAGTAGATACAAGTAGTGGCGCGCCTACCGCTTTTTCCGCGAGTGGAACCCCAACTGACTCGTTGTTGCTGACCGCTACCTTAAATGCGGCGCTGATTTCGAATAACGTCACTGTCAGCACCGCTGGCGGTGGTAGCGGTGTCGGGAATATTGTTGTCGCATCAAACATCACCAAGAGTTCAGGCTCAGCCACTACGCTGAAGCTAATTGCAAATAACAATGTGGTTGTGAAATCAGGGGTCAGCATCAGTGCCACCTCTGCCGGAAGTCCGATCAGCGTTGTGCTCAATGCCGACTCTGATGCGGATGCTAACGGCGGCGCAATCTGGATGGATACGGGATCGTCTATTGTCACAAAAGGCGGCAGTATTACGTTGGGCGGAGGCGGCAATCCCCTCGTGACAGCTGCAATTGGCAATGCCACGCTCGGCGACGGTGTTTTTCTTGATACAGCAACTCTGGATGCGGGCGCTGGCGCCATATCGATCAGAGGGACGGCAGTATCGGGAACTGCTGTCGGTAGACATGGCGTCAGCGTGCTGGATAGCGTGCTCCGAACTACCAGTGGTGCCATTTCATTGGTTGGTAATGGCGGGGGAAGCAGTGGCTATAACAATAAGAGTGGAGTCTACTGGGCGAGAGGAACCCTTGAAACTGATACCGGCGCTATTGATTTGAATGGCACGGGTGGCAGCGGTGGTACTTTTTCAAATATGGGCGTTTATTTCGACTCAGGGTTGATTCGTTCAAATGTAAGTGGGACTATTACCATAACAGGCGTTGGGGGCTCAGGCAGCACTGGTGTTTCCAACTATGGTGTGTACCTTCACAGTGCCGCTACGGCTTTGACGGTGTCTTCAGTCGCTGGCGCAATTGTGATCAATGGCACCGCAACAGGAAACTCCGAAGGTGTGCGCGCCTTTGGCGGCAGTGCCCAGACGATCAACGTCACATCTACCGGCTCGGCATCCATCAGTTTGACGGGGGCAGGCTCGGGCACCGCATCTCAGCAAAGTTTCCAGTTAGATGGTAGTGGCGGTGCGATCACTATTGGCGGGGCAAGTGCAAGCGGCAACATCAGTTTCATTGCTGGAGGTGCACTTGAGGATATCGCCATATTGAGCGGTGTAACGATCAAGAGCAGTGGTTCATTGTCATTGCGACCATTGTCAAGCGCGACGGCAATGGGGATTGGTGCCGGGGCGGCACAGACATTCAATTTGGGGACAACTGAACTCGCCGCCATTTCGAATGGTTTTTCCGGCATCACCATAGGCGGAAATGCCCAAAGCGGTGCTATCACGGTGTCTGACGCGGTCCTCAATGACAACCTCACGTTGGAGACAACAGGCGGAATAAGTATTCCTGGTGGATTGGCTTCGTCGGGTAATACAGTGAAATTGAAGTTTGGTGGAGCAGGGATCACTCAGTCAGTCGGCGGTAGCGTCACCGCTAGCAGTTTGGAATTGGAGGGGACTGGGTTGGTATCGATGATCGGAACCAGTAATCTAGTGTCTACCCTGAGCGCAACCCTTTCGGGTAATACCAACCAGTCAAGTTATTGGAATGCTGGGGCTTTGAGCTTGGGGCCGATTACTTCTGCCGCAGGATTAAGCCTTAAAACCTCTGGGGGGACATTGACCCAAACTGGAGCAGTGGTGTTGGGCGGTGGAACATCGTCAGTGATTGATTCTGGTGGCGGTGCGATTACCTTAACGAATTCTGGGAATCAGTTTCGGCAGCTAGGTATAACCAATGCTGGTGCGGTTTCCATCAATAACAACGCAACGGCTTTGCAGTTGGATAGTGTTTCGACAACTTCTTTCAATTTGTACACGCTTGGAAATTTGAATCTCGCGGGTACGGTTAGTGCATCTGCTGCTGGTGATGCTGTTGTATTGAGATCTGACGGAACCTTGAGTAACTCCACAGCGACACTCAGCACTCCCAATGGCCGTTGGCTGATTTATCTGAAAGACCCGGTTGGCCACGCGTTTCCAACGACACCCGCGTTCAAGCAGTACAACGCAGCCTACGGCGATACAGTTCTCGGAACTGGCAACGGTGTTTTGTACAACAACACGACTCCGGCGGTGTTGACCGCGAGCCTGACTGGCACGACATCCAAAACCTATGATGGTTTGCTGTCCACGGATCTGACCGGTGCGGTGGTTGGTTCAATTTCCGGCGGATACATCGACGGTGACTCGGGCGGCACGCTGTCATTGACAGGTGCCACGGGTAGTCTTAATGACGCCTCCGTTGGAACAGGGAAGCTGGTCACCGCATCAGGATTTGGCGCAACGGGCATTAGCGGTGGCAATGGAATTGCCACAGTGTATGGCTATAAATCCAGCGCAAGTGGAAGTATCGGGACCGTCAAAGATTCGACAGTTGCTCCTGCTCTGTCTGGTGTCACCGTGGCTGAGTTCCTGGATAAATTCGCACTAGCGCTGGAGTCGCAGCAAGACAGCACTGCCGAAAAAGACAAAGCCAAGGACGTTTTGGTGGTGGAGGGTGAAATATGTCGTCCGTGAAGTTAATTGCGGTTTTACTCCTATTGGCGCTGGGTTTGTGTGCCGCGGCCCTGGCCCAGCCGGCGGGTCAGGTCGAGTTTGCCCGGGGCGTGGGTTTCGCCCAGTCGGCGGGGCAGGTGCCTCGCACACTGGGGCAAGGGTTGGCGCTCAAAGAGGGTGACCGTTTGACGACGGCCGAAGGTGCGTACGCAATTGTCAAGCTGCAGGATGGCACCCAAATGACGGTTCGTCCGAATTCTGAAATTCTCATTCAGCAGTACCAATTCAAAGACAATGCGACCGACAACAACATGTTGCTGCGCCTGTTCAAGGGCGGGTTTCGTGCGATTACGGGGCTGATCAATAAAAGCTCGCCCGGCGCGGCGCGGGTCGTCACGTCGACGTCAACCATTGGTATTCGTGGCACCGATTTTGATGCCCGCCTGTGCAGCTCTGATTGCAAGGGCGAGTCGACCAAGGTGCCCGAAGTGGCGCGCCCCAACGCGGTGCTGGCCAGCGCCAAGGTGGTCATGCTGTTGGGTGAAGCGAGTGTTGTAGACGCTACAGGTGCACGACGGCCGGTGGTGCAAGGCGCAAGCGTGTATCCCGGAGATGTGGTGGAAACCGCCGCCGGGACCACAGCGGTCTTTGCCTTTCGGGATGAAAGCCGGGTAACCATTGGCAGCGCTACCAAGTTCAAGGTCGATAGTTTTGTGTTTGACCAGAAGAATCCGGGTGAGGGGCGATTCTTGGTGTCCTTATTGCGTGGTTCCATGCGCGCTTTGACCGGGTTGATAGGCAAGGCCAACAATCGCAACGTAGGCTTCTCGACGGCCACATCGACCATCGGAATTCGGGGCACCGGTTTGGACATGGATTGCGCCAGTGAGGGCGCTTGCAGCTTTTTCACTTGGCTGGGCACCATCGAAGTGACGCCCAATGGGCAAACCGCATTGCAGGTTTTGGAAGCTGGGCAGGGTTTGTTTGTCAGCGCCGATGGCATTCGTGCCTTGAGCGCGCCGACGCTGGGAAATCTACCTCGGCCCGATCAGGTGAACGTAGATATTCGCCAACTCTTCTCCAACACGCCGTTGCCTGAGGGCGAAGAAGGTTTGTATGTGTTTGTGCGGGACGGGCATATTGAAATCACCACCTCCAAAGAGACCCTGCACTTGGGGAAAGGTGAAACCGGGTTTGCCAATGCATCCGGTGACACGGTGCGCCCCCTGTTGACACCGTTGTTTATCGACTTTGACATCATCCCTCGACCCAACAGTACCAACCAGCAATTGCGCAGTGTTTTGAACGATGCGGGTGTGCGGTCCATCAATCAGTGCAAATAACCATGCTCCGTCAATTTCTGCCAAGCAAGGTGCTTTTCGCTTCGATTCCTTTGGGCGCAGCCTTGCTTTTGTGGGCTGTGGTTTCACACGCGCAAGAGGTGCAATCGCCACAGCCGCCACCCGTTGCCAGCCCTGTTTTTGTCATTAAAGGATTTGACATTACCGGTGAGAATCCCTTGTCCCAGGGCGAGGTTTCACGGTTATTGGCTCCCTATTTGCGGGTGGATGCCACCATCGAAACCCTGCAAAAGGCCACCCAGGCGCTGGAAGTGGCTTTAAAAGATCGTGGATACGCGTTGCACCGCGTGGCTTTGCCGCCGCAGGAGGTTGGCAGTACGGTGACTCTCAATATTGTGAAATTTGTCATCGGCAAGGTAACCATTGAGGGGCGCGCCCATTACAGCGAAGCCAACATCCGGGCCAGCCTGCCCGAGTTGGCGTCGGGCACTGCACCCAATTTCCGAACATTGGCAGTGCAAACTGCCATCGCCAATGAAAGCCAGGGCAAGCAAGTGCAGGTATCACTAAAAGAATCGGAGGAGCCGGACAAGATCGATGCCAGAATCATCTTGAAGGAAACCAAGCCTTGGAATGTTTCATTGAATGCGTCCAACACGGGCTCAAAAGCGACGGGTAATGACCGAGTGACGTTGGCTGCTGGACACGCCAATGTGCTGGATCTGGACCATGCGCTTAATTTGGCCTTCACCACTTCGATGGAGCGTTCCAATGATGTCAAGCAGTACGGTCTGAACTACCGTATTCCTTTGTACCGCGCAGGTGGCGTGATCGGTGTGAGCCACACCGAGTCCGACGTGCTGGGGGACTTTGGCACGTTCAAAAGTACCGGTGCTGGGCAGACCACGGGTTTGAACTACAGCCACTATTTGCCGCCTGTGGGCGGGTTTCGCAGTTATCTATCCGTTGGTCTAGACGACAAGCAATTCAACGTGACCCAGATCAATGGGCTGCCGTTGGCTGGGCAGCTGATTCGTCGTAGTTTGCCGTTGACATTGGGGTACAACGCTCGGGTGGAGTCTGACGCCACGTTTTGGGGCTACAACCTTGACTTGGCTGTGAACCTGCCCGGCGGAAGCGGCAATGACCTTGTGGCCTACCGAACAGAAGACACGCGCATCACCACTGCCAACTGGAGTGCGCTGCGTGGCGGTGCCAACTATGCCGCAGGCTTGGGCGGTGGGTGGGTGTGGAGCTTGCGTGGACAGTTTCAGTTCAGTTCCGATGCCCTGATTGCGGGCGAGCAGTTTGGCATTGGCGGTGCATCTTCCGTGCGGGGGACGGGCGAGCGGCCGATTTCCGGTGACAGTGGCGCGTCCTTGCTGACCGAAATCACCACGCCCGAGCTTTATGCGGGATTGCGTGGCGTGGCCTTTGTGGACGCGGGCTGGCTTGGCAACAACAACCCCAACGTGAATAAGCTCTCTTCTGACAGCATGGCCAGCGCTGGTCTGGGTTTGAGGTACGCTATTTCCAGTATTGTGGTATCGGCAGACTATGGTCGTGTGGTGGCTGGAAGCACTTTGCCTGCAGCGACCGGCGCTCTGGTGCCGCGCAGCGGGGACGACAAACTGCATGTAAACCTGACTGCCCGGTTTTAAATCTTCCGGGTGATGTTTGAATTTGTTGAAAGTTACTGATTGTTATGGCCGGTTTAAAAGCAGACTCACCCACCCCCCAAGCCCTGACGGTGCACAGCCAGTCCCGGGTCTTGGAGGTGAAATTTTCAGATGGTGCGCATTTCCGCATTCCGTTTGAGTTGATGCGCGTCTATTCGCCGTCTGCCGAGGTGCAGGGCCATGGTGCGGGTCAGGAAACCCTGCAAAGCGGCAAGCGCGAGGTGGAACTGGAGGCCCTGGACCCCGTGGGGAACTACGCGGTGCAGCCCCGTTTTTCCGATGGCCACGACTCCGGTATTTTTTCCTGGGATTACCTGTACTTTTTGGGCTCCCAGCAGACACAATTGTGGCAGGACTACGAAGACAAACTCAAGGTGGCCAACCGCGACCGCGATGCGCCCATGCCAGTCAAGGCGGGCCACAGTTGTGCCAGTCACTGAGTTTTTAGCGCTATATTTTTGATAGCTGCTTGCGCACATTTAGCGGGGCTTGTGGCTATTTATCACATAAAATTCCAGCATGACTACAACACATTTTGGTTTTAAGTCGGTTGATGAGGCTGACAAGGCGCGCCAGGTGCGCGGTGTTTTTGATTCGGTCGCTCCCAAGTACGATCTGATGAACGACCTCATGTCCATGGGCTTGCACCGGGCCTGGAAGGCCTATACCTTGCAGGTCGCCAATTTGCGCGAAGGCGACCGGGCGCTGGACATTGCCGGTGGCACCGGCGACCTAGCTCTGGCGTTCTCCAAAAAAGTGGGTAAAACCGGACAGGTGGTGCACACCGACATCAACGAAGCCATGTTGCGAACAGGGCGCAACCGCCTGTTGGACGCGGGCGTGGTACTGCCCACCATGGTGTGTGACGCTGAGAAACTGCCGTTCCAGGATAACTATTTCAATGTGGTGAGCGTGGCGTTTGGCCTGCGCAACATGACCCACAAGGATGTGGCACTGGCCGAGATGAACCGTGTGCTCAAGCCAGGTGGCAAATTGCTGGTCTTGGAATTTTCCAAGGTTGCCCCACCTTTGGAGAAGCTATACGACTGGTATTCCTTCAAAATTTTGCCCAAGCTGGGCAAGTTGGTAGCTGGTGATGACGCCAGCTACCGCTACCTGGCGGAGTCGATTCGCATGCATCCCGGGCAGCAAGAGCTAAAGGCCCTGATGCACAAAGGTGGATTCGGGCATGTGGATTACCACAACATGTCAGGCGGGGTAGTAGCCTTGCATGTTGGAATCAAGTGTTAAGAAAACTATTTTTGGAGATGTCATGAAAATTTGGGCTTTGGTTTTGACAGTGGTGGTTGCCCTGTCCAGCATAAATGCTGAGGCTGCCCGCCGGATGGGGGGCGGTAAGTCAATGGGGCAGCAATCCAGCAACGTCACCAAGCGCGATGCTGCGCCTGCTGCACCGGCGCAAAGTGCCGGTAGCACTGCGGCAAAGCCCGCACCTGTAGCGCCAGCTGCCGCACCTAAGAAACCTTGGGGTGCCATGTTGGGCGGCCTTGCAGCCGGTCTGGGATTGGCTTGGTTGGCCAGCTCATTGGGCTTGGGCGGTCTGGGCGCTGGAATTGCACAGTTTCTGATGTTTGGCCTGCTGGCTCTGGGCATCATGATGGCGGTGGGCTGGTTTATGCGTAAGCGCAAAGCAGCGTCTGCCTCTGCGGCACCGTCCAGTCCTTTTGCGTTCCAAGGTGCAGGTAATGTGCCGGTTGCCGAGCCCAAACCATATCGCCCCGAAAACGTCGGTAACGATGCGTCAGCTCGGCCTTGGGAGCGCAACAGCATGGCGTTTGATGCGTCCGCTGCAGGGGCTGCGGGTGGTTCCATGATTGGCTCGGGCCTTTCCGGCTCGCAAAGCTGGGGCGTGCCCGCTGGCTTTGACACCGAAGGCTTCCTGAAGGCCGCGAAAGCAAACTTTATTACCCTGCAGGCAGCTTGGGATAAGTCTGATATCGCGTCCTTGCGTGCCATGATGACTGACACCATGCTGCAGGAAATCCAGACGCAGTTGTCCGAGCGCGAAGCGCACACCGGTGGTGGCAACAACCTGACCGAGGTCGTGATGATTGAGGCCCATTTGCTGGGGATCGAAGAGTTGGCCGATGAATACATGGCCAGTGTGGAGTTCTCCGGCATGATCCGTGAAGAACCTTCGGCAGGCCCCAACCCATTCCGTGAGGTCTGGAACATGACCAAACCCCGCAATGGCGGTGGCTGGCTGGTGGCGGGAGTGCAGGCGCTGCAATAGACCGCAGAGCCGGCCGCCTTCAAGGCGGTCGCATTCAGTCAATAATAGGGGACTATGGCAACACAGTCCCCTTTTTCATTTGTGGAGGGCCTCCTCCAAAATTTCAATCTTCCTTTTGCGCCGCCCGCCTGGGCAGTCGAGGAGTCGCACCGGCGCATCGTGCTGCTGCTCAACCATGTGTTGATGCAAGAGCCCCAGGCCATGGAGCGCTTGGTGCGCCAAAAAGGCAGCGTCGTGTTGGCCCAATGGCGTGCATTTACCTTCAAGCTGCGGGTGACTCCTGCGGGCCTGTTGGACGTGGCCGACGGTGAAGCTTCTGCCGACCTGACGCTTGTGGTTACGCAAGAATCGCCCTTTGCCATTGCACAAGCCTTGATGCAGGGCGAGAAGCCCCCTGTGCGCATTGAAGGTGATGTGCAGCTCGCGGCCGAGGTCAATTGGCTTGTGGACCATGTGCGTTGGGACGTAGAAGAAGACCTGGCCCGCATCATGGGTGACGCACCCGCGCATGCTACGGCGGAAGCCGCACGCACCCTTGCGCAGGCGTTGCAACAATTCGTCGGCAAGCGTGCAGCGGGCAGTGACGCTGGGCCATCTGCATGACCCGCTTGTTTCGGGGCGTTTTCATTGTTTGGGTGGTTTTGCGGTTTGGGCTGGATGAGCTGTTTCTGACCAGTTTTCAGAAGCCTTGGTTGCATCTGCTGGCACGTCTGGTGTCGGTGGGGCGCAATCTGGATGCGCCACGGGGGCAGCGCCTGCGTGAGGCG
>CAJASG010000222.1 GCA_903944555.1 uncultured beta proteobacterium | reverse complement strand
TTTTCCATTGGAGAGGGGTGGTGAGTGATGACGGGCTCGAACCGCCGACCTACGCCGTGTAAAGGCGCCGCTCTACCAACTGAGCTAATCACCCCGCCTAAAACTATTTATCTAAATTCAATTTAAAGCATCTTTCAATGCTTTGCCTGGACGAAACTTGGGAACCTTTGCAGCCTTGATTTTAATCGCTTCGCCAGTACGTGGATTGCGACCGGTGCGCGCTGCACGCTTACCCACTGCAAATGTACCAAATCCAACCAGAGAAACTGAGCCACCTTTTTTCAGTGTCGTCTTCACGGCACCAATAGTGGATTCCAAGGCACGCGTAGCGGCAGCTTTGGAAATATCCGCATGTTTTGCGATGTGCTCAATCAGTTCTGTTTTATTCACAAGGGCCCCTTTTGTAGGCAAGCAAAGTTGGTCAAGTTGTCTTTATTTATCTTATTTTTCGCAGTAGCAACTGCTGCATTCCATTAAAGCGATGCAACGTCACGCTGTCAATACGTCGGGCAACAATACGACAGTGCGGACGCGAATTCTATTCGCTTTTCCAATCCAAATCTCAAAGAGTCCTTAAGAATTTTTGTGCTACGCAGATCACAAACTAGCGCGCACGCGCACGAATTTCAGGTATCGCTTTTTGCAGGTAGTACACCATCGACCACACGGTAAGCACTGCGGCTGCCCAAATTAACCAAACGCCCCACAGGTGGGTATTGATGGCTCCGAACAACATTCCGTCAAACAGCAAGAAAGGAATTGCAACCATTTGCGCCACGGTTTTGAGCTTGCCGATCATGTGCACTGCCACGCTTTTGGAGGCGCCGATTTGCGCCATCCATTCGCGCAGTGCTGAAATGGCAATTTCACGGCCAATGATGATCAGCGCCACAAACACATCGGCACGCTGCAAATGCACCAAGACCAACACACAGGCGCACACCAAAAATTTATCGGCCACCGGGTCCAGGAAGGCTCCGAACGATGACGTCTGGTTTAACTTGCGGGCCAGATAACCATCCAGCCAATCGGTCGCGGCGAACACCACAAACATGATGGTGGCCACCAGGTTCTTTTCAGGCCCAGACGCCACGGATTCGGGCAAATAAAAAACGCCCACAATCAGCGGGATCGCGAAAATTCGCGTCCAGGTCATGATGGTCGGGATCGTCATAAACATGGCTTGATTGTGGCACGCCTAATGCAACGCCCGATAAATTTCTTCGGCCAATTCGCGTGAGACCCCTTCTACTGCGGCGATGTCATCCACACTGGCCAACGTCACCCCACGCACACCACCAAACCGCTGCAGCAGTCTGGCTCGCCGCTTTGGCCCGACGCCCGCAATTTCCTCCAGCTTTCCGCCACCCACGCGCACCTTGGCGCGCTGAGCGCGCATTCCGGTAATGGCGAAGCGGTGGGCTTCGTCCCGTATCTGCGCGATCAACATTAGCGCCGCCGAATCCGCACCCAAATAGACCTTGTCACGGCCATCGGCGAACACCAACTCCTCCAGCCCCACTTTGCGGCCCTCGCCCTTTTCAACGCCGACGATCAGCGACAAATCCAGCCCCAGTGACTCAAACACTTCCCGCGCCATGGACACCTGGCCTTTGCCGCCGTCCACCAACACCAAATCAGGCAGGCGGCCGGTTCCTGCAGGCGTCTGGCCTGCGTGTTTGGCTTGCGCAAGCGCCTCGGCCAGCTTGCTGTAGCGCCGCGTAAGCACCTGGCGCATGGCTGCGTAATCATCACCCGGGGTGATGCCCTCGATGTTGTAGCGCCGGTACTCTGCGTTCTGCATCTTGTGGTGCTGAAACACCACACAAGACCCCTGCGTCGCTTCGCCTGCGGTGTGAGAAATATCGAAACACTCCACGCGCAGCTCATCCAGATTCTCCAGCGTTAAATCAAGTGCCTCGGCCAGGGCGCGGGTGCGCGCCTGTTGGGAACCCTCCTCTGCCAGCAGCCGGGCCAACTGCAGCGCGGCATTGGTTTGCGCCATCTCCAGCCAGGC
>CAJASG010000221.1 GCA_903944555.1 uncultured beta proteobacterium | reverse complement strand
GCTTCCCAGTCAAATTCGGGCCAGGCCGACAGGTGGGCGTTGTAGTTGCCCACGGCGCCGTTCATTTTGGCCATGATCTTGACACTGGCGATTTTGTCGCGCGCTGCCGCAAGGCGTACCACCACGTTGGCGATTTCCTTGCCTACGGTGGTTGGGCTGGCGGTTTGACCGTGGGTGCGGCTGAGCATGGGCACATCGGCAAACGCGTGCGCCATGGTGCGCAGTTTTCCAATGACGGCGTCCAGCGCCGGCAGCAGCACTTGTTCGCGCGAAGCCTTGAGTTGCAGTGCGTGGCTGGTGTTGTTGATGTCTTCACTGGTGCATGCAAAGTGCACAAATTCACCGGCCGCCAGTAGTTCAGGGCGGGCTTCAAACTTGGACTTGAGCCAATATTCGACCGCTTTGACGTCGTGGTTGGTGGTCTTTTCGATCACTTTGATGGCTTCACCATCGGCTTCGGAGAAATTCCGCACCAGCGCTAGCAAGTAAGTGCGCGCTCCGGGTGTGAGGGGCTTGAATTCAGCAAAACCGCAATCGCTCAGGGTGATGAACCAGGCCACTTCCACTTGTACGCGGCGGTGCATGTAGCCCTGCTCACTCATCAGGGGACGAAGGGCCGCTAACTTGGCGGCGTAACGGCCGTCCAGCGGGGAAAGGGCAGAAATGGCAGAAAAAGTCATGTGCGGATTGTAGATTGCGCGCCGCGTGGCTTCCGAACCGATGCCATGGCAAACCCTAATGGATAGAATGAACCTTCCTGAAACTGCAGAGCACCCATGAAATTACTCGGATCCACCTCCAGCCCCTACGTCCGCAAAGTACGCGTTGTGATGGCAGAGAAGAAGCTTGACTACGAATTTGTGATCGAGGACGTGTGGGCCGCAGAAACGGCAATTTCCGACTCCAACCCACTGGGTAAGGTGCCCTGTTTGGTGATGGAAGGAGCGGAAGCGCTGTTTGACTCCCGCGTTATCGTGGAATACCTCGACACCCTGTCACCGGTCGGCAAGCTGATCCCCTCGGTGGGGCGTGAGCGCTCTGAAATCAAAACTTGGGAAGCCTTGGCTGATGGCGTGTTGGATGCTTCCATTTTGGCGCGTCTGGAAGCGACCTGGGCCGGTCGGACCAAGGCGCAACGCAGCCAGGCTTGGATCGACCGCCAGTTGGATAAAGTTAATGGCTCGTTGAAGACCATGAGCAAAGGCTTGGGCGAGAAGCCTTATTGCGCCGGTATTCATCTGACCCTGGCCGATATTGCCGTCGGCTGCGCATTGGGTTACCTGGACTTCCGTTTCCCCCAGATTGACTGGCGCACCGAGTACCCCAACCTGGTTCGTTTGCATGACAAGTTGATGCAGCGGCCAAGCTTTGCGGAGACGCTGCCGGTTTGAACGTTTCCGGGCTCTTGACGGGCTGCATTTTGCAGAAATTGGAGATTTTTTCCGATGAAGATCACGCTGCGGAGTTGCCTGCTTTTCCCGTTTCTATGCGCCGTTGGTTGGACTGCTTACGCTGCTGATTTAAGTCCCATACCGGGCGTTTCCCGTATGACAGACGTCGCCAAAGCCGCCGTCCCATTCGATCTGGTTACCCTTAAGCACAACTGGAAGCAACGTCTTGCGGCCATGCGAGCCGCGGGTGTCATGCCTTTGATCGATATTGAATCCAATCTCGACGAGAGCCTGAACCTGCAGGTCTTTGCCCGCCGGATGGATGAAGAAGGCGTTGCCCTCATCGCTTTCTCGGGCGTGCCCAAAGGCCGGGGTTGGAGTGATGCGGCACGTTATGCGGTCGCGGCAGATCCGTGGCGCTACATCCCTGCGGGTGACGGTGGAGT
>CAJASG010000220.1 GCA_903944555.1 uncultured beta proteobacterium | reverse complement strand
CGCTGGAGCTGCAGCGCACTTTTTGGGAGAAGGCGACGATTTTGCATGCCGAGTACCACCGCCCTACAGGTTCACCCACGCCAGACCGCTATGCCAGGCACTACTTTGATATGGCCCGGCTGCTGGCGCACACCAATGCAGCGCAGTTTCTGGCCGATTTGGCGCAATGTGATCGTGTTGTGGACTGGAAAAGCCGCGTGTTTGCGCGGGGTTGGGCGCGTTATGACTTGGCGCGCCAAGGCACTTTCCGGCTGGTGCCCGCGCCAGACCGCCGCGCAGACCTGGCACGCGATTACGCCACCATGCGCCCGATGTTCATGTCTGAGCCACCTGCTTTTGACGAGCTGATGGCTGCCCTTGCTGCGGCTGAACTGACCATCAATTTAGGGCAAAGATGAGTTGTTTATTTGCTACCAATTCAGTAGCTGGCTACGCATATTCCACGGGCGCTAGATGCCGTTTTCTCTTGCGGATTTTCATTTCTGGCCGCTGCTCACGCGCCTGGCCTTGTCCATTGCACGCAAGGAAGCCCCCTACACCCGAGAAGAATTTCTGAAGAAGTTCTAAGGATGGTTATACTGACTAATATTTTTCTCAGTATAACGTCTCAATGTTCTACACACCACTTTCTACGGCAGCTCAAACTGCCTACGCGGCACTGGCAAGCGCGAGCCGGTTGGAGGATGTCCGCACCGTGGCCGAATTGCCTGGCAGTTTTTCCAGGAAGGTGGTGAAAGGAAGGGAGTACTGGTACTACCAAACCCCGGACTTGACGGGTAAGCAGATGCAGATATTTTTGGGTTCTGCGTGCGATGAGCTGACCCAACTCATTGATCTGCATCGCAGTGGAGATGGCAAAAAGCTGCACTTGCGCCAGCTCACCCGCCAGGCGATGGCGGCCGGGTGCCCGGCCATTGTCCCGTCACACGCCAAAATCCTTGAGCGCCTGGCAGACGCAGGCTTTTTTCGGGCGGGTGGAATATTGGTGGGCACGCATGTCTACATGGCGTACCAGAATTACCTGGGTGTGCGGTGGCAATCGGGTGCGCAAACAGTGGACTTGGATTTTGCCCACGCAGGACGCAACGTGTCGGTTGCAATCCCCTCGGATGTCACCATGGATATGGGCAGCGAGATTGAGGCGCTGCAAATGGGTTTTGTGCCCGTCAAGAGCCTGACCACCTACGTGAAGTCCGATGAGCAAGACCTGCAAATCGATTTTGTGACTTGCATGCACCGTGGCGGGGACACGCCGGTACTGATCAAGGCGCTCAATGCGACCATGCAGCCGTTGAAGTTCATGGAGTTTTCCATGGAGGCGCCTTTGCAAATTACTCTGCTCGCGCAGCGTGGGGCGATTACGGTCAACGCCCCGCCGCCTGAAAAATACGCGCTGCACAAATTATTGGTCTATGGCGAGAGGCCGCAGAGCATGCGGGTGAAGGCCAGCAAGGATCTGGAGCAGGCAGCATCGCTCATCGCCTACCTTGGCAAAAATGATGCAGAGCTTCTTGGCGAGACTTGGGAAGGCCTCATCAGTCAGGGGCCCGGGTGGAAGAGTCGCGCGATGCATGGTTTGGCCGCACTGACAGAGCGCTACCCCGCGCTGGACACCTCGGCCTTGGCAATATGACCAAGTTGGGCGTTGTTTTATGGACCTAACTTGATCCAACTGGGTATTTCCCCTTGCTTGTAAGCAGGTATTGACAGGCGGGGTGGTACATTTACCGGTCATCAATCCATTCAGGGGGATATAAATATGAAAAAATTCATCGCCATGGCCACAGTGTTGGTCGCTAGTGCATCTGCTTTCGCCTTTCAGGCGGGCATGACCACCGTTCAAATCAATGCAGAAGTCGCTCAGCGTGTCGCCGCTGGTGAGACCGCTGAAGTGATTGCCGCTGCAGCCAAAACTGCGGGTGTTTCTGCTACGGCAGTGCAGGCATCGCTGGTAGCTGCTGGCAAGCCGTCCGCAGCGGTGTTTTCTGCCATGGTTGGTGCTGGTTTTGACGCTGGTGCTTTGTTGCCACCTACGGCGGCTGGCGGCAACCAAAATGCAAACAACAATCCTGGCAACGGCTTCAATGGCGTTAACAACAACAGTTTTGGCCAGTCCCGCGCATCCACCGTGGGTGGCGGCGGCAAGAGCAGCGTTAGCGGTAGCTAATTTGCGCTCAGGTTCTTACCTATAAAAATGGCAGCGTTGAGCTGCCATTTTTCTTTGCGGGTAAGAATCCAATCAATCATTGGGGTTGTTGATGATGGTAAATACACCAGCTTTGGGAGACGTGCGGGCTGTAAACGACCGGTGGGTCTTTGCCGGTCTGCTTGCGTTGTTGGTTTGGGCGCCCCTGCCGTTGGGGAGTAACCGAACTTGGGCGATTGGCGTGCTGCTGGTCGTGGCGCTGCTGCTGTTGGCGGGCGCGGCGTTCGCATGGCGCCAGCAGGCGGATGCGGCGCTGGATCGGTTGGCGCCGTTTCGCTGGCCCTTGGGCTTGTTGGCGGGCATGGTGCTGCTGTCTTGGGCGCAAACGTGCTACCTGCCCGCGTCTTGGGTGGCGGCCGTGTCGCCCATGGCCGCTGCGGCACAGGCACCTGCGGAGGTGATGGCGCTGTCGCTGGATGTGTTTCAGTCGCGCACCATGGCGTCACTGGCCTTGGTGTACTTCGTGGTGTTTTTGCTGGCGCTGCTCACTGTGCGCAGCGCGCACCGACTGGACCGGCTGGCCCAGGTGCTGGTCTGGAGCGGCGTGCTGCAGGCAGTGCTGGGGGCGGTGCTGTTTTCCATGAGCGCGGGTTACCGCATCTTTTTTGTTCAGGTGTCCCATGTGCGCATGATTGGCGCGTTCGTCTACCACAACAGCATGGCGGGTTATCTGTGCCTGTGCCTGTCGGTGGGGGTGGGGCTGATGCTGGCCCGTTTGGGCTCGCACAAAGTGCGCCATGCCAATTGGCGCGCACGGGTGGTGGCTGCCATTGCGTTTGTCCTGAGCCCCAAGATGCGCTTGCGCCTGCTGCTGGTGGTGATGGTGATTGCGCTGGTGCTGACGCGCTCACGCATGGGCAATGCGGCGTTCTTTACCGCCTTGCTGGTGGTGGGCCTGGCGGCCATTGTGCTGGCCCGCAAGACGGCGCCGCAAACCATCGCCCTGATTGCCAGCCTGGTGATCATTGATGTGCTGGTGGTGGGCACCTGGGTGGGGTTGGAGAAGGTGGTGGAGCGCATCCAGGAGACCGAGATATCGGTGGCCGATGGCGGCAAGTCGGAGTCGATCGAGGCGCGCACCGAGGCGGCGCGTACCGCCCTGGCCATCGTGCGGGACTTCCCGCTGGTGGGGACCGGCGGGGGCAGTTTTTACAACGTGTTTCTGAGCTACCGCACACCGCAGTATGGCTATGCCTATGTGGACCACACGCACAACGATTTTGTGGAGATCACCACCGACTATGGTCTGGTTGGCTTAAGCCTGTTGGGTGGCCTGGTCGCGCTGACACTGGCCGCGGTGTTGAAAATATTGGCGCGGCGCAAGTCCAGCCTGCCGTGGGGCATTGGGTTTGGCGTGGCCATGGCCATTGTGGGCCTGCTGGTGCACAGCACGGTGGATTTCAATTTGCAGATTCCGGCCAACGCGCTGACCATGGTGGTCATTTTGGCGATGGGCTGGATTGCGCAGGCACTGCCGTCTGCGCGCTTGCGCAGTACAACGTCTAAGGAGGGCGCCCATGACGCTGCGTAACCAGTTGCTGAGTGTGATCTCAGTGCTTTTTTTGGCCGTGTTGGCGGCGATTTTGGTGGTTTCGGTGTCTGGCACGCGCCAGTATCTGGAGCAGCAGTTGGCCTCGCATGCGCAGGACGCGGCTACCGCCATGTCGGTGACGCTGGGCCAGTCGCTTGGCCGGGGTGACCTGGTGCTGGCCGAGGCGCAGGTGGTGAGCGTGTTTGACCGGGGCTACTTCAAAAGCATTGATGTGCTGGGCCCCAACCGCAGCCCCTTGGTGCACCGCGTGCTACCGGAAAAAATTGAAGGGGTGCCCAACTGGTTTGTGGCCCGTTTCCCGATAGAGACCCCGGCGGGCGAGGCGTTTGTGGGCTCGGGCTGGCGCCAGCTGGGCAAGGTGTTGGTGGTGAGCCAGCCCACCTTTGCCTACCAGCACCTGTGGCAGACCTCGGTGCAGTTGTTGGCCTGGCTGTTTGCGATTTGCGTTGGCGCATTGGCGCTGGTGCTGGCGGTGTTGCACTTTATTTTGAAGCCCTTGCGTGCCATTGAAAAGACCGCTATTGATGTGCAAGCGAAGCGGTTTGAGCAAATCACGCAGCGCCCCCAGGCACCGGAGCTGGCCCGCGTGGTGACGGCCATGAACCAGATGTCGCGCCGGGTGGGCGAGATGCTGGACGCCGAGACCGCCAAGTCACAGGCGCTGCACAAGCAGGCCTACGAAGACGATATGACCGGGCTGGTGAACCGGCGTGGCTTTGAGCTGCGCCTGACCGAGTTGCTGCAGGGCGATTACCAGTTTGCCCTGGGTGCGGTGGTGGCGCTGGAGGTGGATGACATGCGCTTGCTGAACCGGGTGCATGGCTTTGCCGCTGGCGAGCACATCCTGCGCACGGTGGCCGAGACGGCGCGCAGCGTGTTTGCCGAGGTGCCGGTGGTGATTTTGGCGCGCAGCAATGAGTTCAGCTTCAGCTTTGTGGTGGCCGATGTGACGCACCCGCAGGTGGCCGAGTTGGCCGCTGAGTTGCGCCGCCGCATCATGGAGCAGTTGGGCGATCAAGCGCCGACCGAGATGGTGGCCATCAATATTGGTGCGGCGTATTTTCGCCAGCAAGACAAGCGCTCGGATGTGTTTGCCCGCGCCGACTTGGCGGTGGAGTCGGCACGGCAATCCGATCGCAATGGGTTTGTGGTGTTGCCGGACCACCCGGACGAGCACAGTTCACTGGGCTCGCATGGCTGGCGCACGCTGATTCAAACCGCCCTGGTGGAAAACCGTTGGCGCCTGCTGCGCCAGCCGGTGTTGAGCCTGAACGTGCCCAGCACCGTGCTGCAAGGCGAGTGCATGGCGCGCTTGGTGGATGCGCAGGGGGCGCTGGTGCCGGCGTCCAACTTCATGCCCATGGCATCACGCCACCGCCTGATGCCCGAGATTGACCGGGCTATGGTGACCCTGGCCCTGGACTACCTGAAAGGCAACCAGCAGACCCAGGAGGTGGTGGCCATTAACCTGTCACCGCAGAGCATGGTGGACGGGGATTTCATGGACTGGTTTGTCGGCCGCCTGAATGCGCTGGAGGAGGGCGGGCGCAGGCTGGCCATCGAAGTGTCGGAGTTTGGTGCCTTGCGCAATGTTGCTGCGACCATGCGGGTGCGCGACCTGGTACGCAGCCACGGTGGCAAGTTCGGCATTGACCACTTTGGGCTGGACCCCAAGGCCCTGAATTTGCTGCGGGAGTTGCTGCCGGATTACGTCAAGCTCACGGGCTCGCTGATGGAAGAGATCGAGGCCGTGGAGTCGGCCAGCGAGATGCTGCAGTCGTTTGTGAAGCTGGCCCATTCACTGGATGTGCTGGTGATCGCGCAGCAGGTGGAGCGGGCCGAGCAACTGGCGGTGCTGGCCCGTGCCGAGGTGGACGCCGGGCAGGGCTACTATTTTGGGGCGCCGCAGTAAGAGGCGCGGATTGACGGAGCGGCTTAGCTCCACGAGTCCATCAACCCGCCCCCTTGTTCAATCAAGAACTCCTTGAACGAGCGTGCGGCGGGAGACAGTTTTTTGTGGGTCAGGTGGGTGACATACCAGTGGCCCATTTGCGGCAAGCCTTCAATGTCCACCAGCGCAATGTGGCCGCTGGCCAGCTCATGGCGCACGGTGCGCAGGCTGAGAAAGCTCAAACCCATGCCCGCCATGACCGCTTGTTTGATGGTCTCGTTGCTGGGCATGGCCATCACCACTTTGATGGGGGTTTTGTGCTGCGCAAACAGGCGCTCCATCGCGGCGCGGGTGCCGGAGCCTTCCTCTCGCACCACAAAAGCATGCTCCGCCAGGGCTGAGAAGGGTTGCTGCTTGCGCCGCACCAGCGCGTGGCCGGGGGCGGCCACGATGGCCAGCGGGTTGGTGGCGAAGGGGGTGGCTTCGCAGTCCAGGTCAGCCGGGGCGCGGCCCATCACCACCAAATCAGCCTCGTTGCGCGCCAGCATGCCCAGAATGTTTTCGCGGTTGTCGATTTTCAGATGCACGTCGATGCCTTCAAACAACCGGCCAAACCGCACCAGCAGCATGGGGATGAAGTACTTGGCGGTGGTGACCACCGCGAGGTCAATGCGGCCCTTCTTCAGGCCCACATGCTCGGCCATCAGCGCCTCCAGGTCCTTGAACTGACCCATGGCGGCAATGGCGTGGGTTAAAAACGCTTCGCCCGCATGGGTCAGGCGGATGTTGCGCCCGATGGGCTCAATCAGCGCCAAACCAAATGCGTCTTCCAGTTGCCGGATTTGCATGGACACGGCGGGTTGGGTCACAAACAGCCGCTCGGCCGCCTTGGACACCGAGCGCTGGCGCGCAACTTCCATGAAGGTCTGGATTTGCTTCAAGCTGTAGGGGCGCATGGTGAATTGGCTCTTTCATCAGGTTTGTCTAATGTGTTTTCTAAAAAACATGATTTGAGTTTATGGGTTCGGCGCATTAAAGTAAATACAAGGCGGCTTCCATTGGCAACCATTGGCAAGCAAAGCGGCCTTTCCCTGATTTTTCACAACCCTCCCAAGGATGACCACTGAATGTTGCGCGCTCTGATTTTTGATGTGGATGGCACGCTGGCCGATACCGAGGCGGCCCACCTGGCGGCCTTTAACCAGGCGTTTGCCGAGTTCGGGCTGGACTGGCACTGGGACGAGGCCCTGTACACCGAGTTGCTTCACGTCTCGGGTGGCAAGGAGCGCATTGCGCACTACTGGAAGGCGGCGCACCCTGGCCTGCGGGAGTTGGGTGGCATGGCCTTGCAGGAGACGATTAACCGCTTGCACGAGCTCAAAACGGCGGCCTACGAGAACACGATCAACAGTGGCGCGGTGCCCCTGCGTCCTGGCGTGCTGGCGCTGATACACGAAGCCCTGGCACAGGGCCTGCAACTGGCCATTGCCACCACCACCTCACCCGTCAACGTGGCAGCCCTGCTGCGCGGCGCCATGGGGGCGGATTGGCGCTCGCACTTTGCCGCCGTGGGCGATGCCTCCACGGCACCGATCAAAAAGCCCCATCCACAGGTGTATCTGCAGATGCTGAGCGAGTTGAAGCTGCACGCGGCGCAGTGCCTGGCGTTTGAAGACTCCAGCAACGGCCTGCGCGCCAGTGTGGCGGCGGGCTTGGCTACGATAATCACGCCGACGCATTTCACCGCCGACCATGACTTTGGCGCGGCCCTGCGCACGCTTCCTGATTTGGGTGGCGTTGACCTCGCCCAATTGCGGGCGTGGCATGCCACATCGCTCACCCCTACTGCTGCAAGAGAACTCCAATGCCACTGACCAACCGTTCGACCCTGACCCAGTTCCTGATTGAGGAGCGGCGCCGCTTCCCCAGTGCCAGTGGCGATTTCAACGCCTTGATTCTGGATGTGGCGCTGGCCTGCAAGGCCATTGCACGGGTGGTCGCGCTGGGGGAATTGGGGGGAGCCATGGGCAACCACGCCCCCGAGGCCGGTGGCACGGTCAATGTGCAGGGTGAGACCCAGAAAAAGCTGGATGTGCTGAGCAACGACCTGTTCATTCGCCGCACCGAGTGGGCAGGCAACCTGGCAGGCATGGCGTCGGAAGAGATGGACTTGCCCTACCAAATCCCGGGCCAGTACCCGCGCGGCAAGTACCTGTTGGTGTTTGACCCGCTGGACGGCTCCAGCAACATTGATGTGAACCTGTCGGTGGGCAGTATTTTTTCGGTGCTGCGGGCCCAGGGCGATCTGGAGGAGGCCGAGCGCGACCAGCAGCGCGACGTGTGCGAGGCCGACTTTTTGCAGCGCGGCAGCAGCCAGGTGGCTGCGGGGTATGCGATTTACGGCCCCAGCACCATGCTGGTACTCACGGTGGGTGACGGCGTGAACGGGTTCACCCTGGACCCCAATCTGGGTGAGTTCATGCTGACCCACCCCAAGATTCAAATACCGGTGGACACCCATGAGTTCGCGATCAACGCCTCCAACAGCCGGTTTTGGGAGGCGCCCGTGAAGCGCTATGGGGATGAGTGCCTGGCGGGCAAGACCGGCGCCAGGGACAAGGATTTCAATAT
>CAJASG010000219.1 GCA_903944555.1 uncultured beta proteobacterium | reverse complement strand
GGGGGCGATGGACAGGTACAGCGCGTACACCGGCTGGCGGTGGCCGTGCAGCACGTCTTCAAAGGCGCTGCGGGCGGCGTGGGTGAGTACCTTGTCGCGGACAAAGCGGCCGTTCACATAGCAAAACTGCTGGTCAGCACGCGAGCGGGCGGCGTCGGGAATGCCGGCACGGCCCCACACGCGCACAGTGGGGGCGCTCTCCAGGTGGTTTTGGCTCTTGGTGCGGTAGTCCACCAGCACCGAGCGTTCGACAAAATCGCTGCCCAGCACGTCGGCCAGGCGCTGGTCGAGTGCCGCCATGGGAGTGTCGTGACCATGGCATCTGCGCCACTGCTCCACCAACTTGCCCTCGTGCCAGATGGCAAAGCCTACGTCCGCTCTGGCCAGGGCGTGGCGGCGCACCGCCTCTACGCAGTGGGCCAGCTCGGTGGCATCGGTTTTCAGGAACTTGCGCCGTGCCGGGGTGCTGAAAAACAGCTCTTTCACCTCCACCGTGGTGCCGGTGCTGCGGGCTACCGGGCGCAGCTCCCCCGTGCGGCCATCCAGTAAAAATGCATCATTTAGGCCGCTAGCCCTTGATAGTATTGCGCAGTCAGCTATTGAATTGATAGCGGCCAGGGCTTCGCCACGAAAGCCCATGGTCGCCACCGATTCCAAGTCGGAGAGGTTGCCGATCTTGCTGGTAGCGTGGCGCTTGAAGGCAATGGGCAACTCTTCACGCAGGATGCCCATGCCGTCGTCTTCCACGCTGATCAGTCGCACGCCCCCGGCCAGCAGACGCACCGTGATCTGGGTTGCCCCCGCGTCCAACGCGTTGTCCACCAGTTCGCGCACCACCGAGGCCGGGCGTTCGACCACCTCGCCGGCGGCGATCTGGCTGATCAGCTCGTCGGGGAGTTCACGGATGGGGCGGCGGGGGGAGGAAGAAAGAGGGGCGTTCACGGGGCCTATTCTAAATTTACCGGCCGGGTAGGGATAATCCACCCCCATGGAACTTATTAGCTATCTCATCGACTTCATCCTTCACGTTGACAAACACCTGGAAACCTTTGTCCAAAATTATGGGATGTGGGTGTATGCCCTGCTCTTTTTGATTATTTTTGTAGAGACGGGTGTAGTGGTTATGCCGTTTTTGCCGGGGGATTCGCTATTGTTTGTGGTGGGGGCCATGTGCGGGGTGGGGTTGCTGAATTTTCCGTTGGTCTGCGCGGTGCTGGTGGTGGCCGCAATTTTGGGTGATCAGTGCAACTACACGATAGGGCGGTACTTTGGCCCCAAGGTGTTCCAGTGGGAGCAGTCGCGGTTTTTTAACAAGCGCGCTTTCAATCAGGCGCACGCGTTTTATGAACAGTACGGTGGTTTCACCATCATTGCAGCCCGTTTTATGCCCTTTTTACGCACCTTTGCACCGTTTGTCGCGGGTGTTGCCGAGATGAGTCGGACCAAGTTCAGCGCGTACAACGTGGTGGGTGCTTTGGTATGGGTGCTGGGCATCTGCACGGCCGGATTCTTTTTGGGTAGCCTGCCATGGGTGAAGGTGAACCTGGACAAAATCATCTGGGCGATGATTTTGATTCCTGGTTTGGTTATTGTTTTTGGTGCGTGGCGTGCACGGCACAGGGCCTGACGGGACCGTGCCAACACTGGACTAACTGCCGACTTTCAGAAACAGGTCCTGGTCAGGCGCAAAGTTGGCGTGCAGGGGCAAGAGTGCGCCGCCCAAGGCGCGTGCATCCGGCCCCACGTTGCCCGCAATCACGGTGGTGGGCCACAGCCCTTCCCAGTTGTAGCGTTTCAGCGCGGCATTGGTGTGTTCAATCACCCGGTTGAGCAGTGCAGTACAAAACGAGCCGTCAATCACCACCGCTTCGATGTCCAAAAACGCGGTGCCACTGACCACGCAATGCGCCAGTGCGTTGGCGGCCTTGGTGACCCAGGCATCGGTTTCTGCGGCGTAGGGCGCCTCCAGCACCCGCGCATCGTAGGCGGCCGTTGGGTCCAGTCCCTGCGCCACAAAACGTTGCTCCAGTTCCCACAGCGAGGCCTGGCTGACCAGTTGCTCGGGCGGTGATGCGGTAGCCGCCACCGACAAGGGCAGCGAGGCCACGGCACCCGCATTGCCGAGGATGCCAACATGC
>CAJASG010000218.1 GCA_903944555.1 uncultured beta proteobacterium | reverse complement strand
ATTCGCAGCAATTCCATCAGTGCCATTTGGCGGCGTGAAAGATAGTGGCTCTGGTCGCATTCATGGCCCCGAAGGAATTCTAGAGTTTACTTATCCGCGCACAGTAGTTCGCGCGCGATTCCAATTGCCTTTGGCATTTACTAGCTTTAAGCGTTCTTATTTCAGCGATAAATTAATTGTGCGCGTTATTAAGATTCTTAAAGGTCGGCTGAGTTAACTTTTACTAAGGTTAATTAGAAGCGGGGCGCATTTCGGGTGCGCTCTGTGCGTGGGCCGCGATTATTTTTCTTACTCCAACAAGGTGTATGCCAATGGCGGCGCGATTCCTCATCATGTTCTAACCACGCAACAATGTGTGGCGTTGCCATCGGAATAACTTGATCACAACCTGGGCAGCGATATGGTTTATTTGAAGATGAACCAGTTAATTTTCTAACTCGATATGTTCCATCACTGTGTTCTTCGATACTTTCATTAGAAGTATTAATCTCGCGCTCAGGATCCTGGGGTCGCTTCCCTTTGGGATAGTTGCGGCGCGGGCTCATGGTTCATTTTCTCGCATTTTTAAGCTTCTTGTGACAGGCTGGAGCCATGAAGGTGATTGAAGTTAAGGGCCTGACAAAGTCATATGGCGACAAGACCAAGTTCGCCCTGAGCGTGGCCGCGTTCAACCGAATTAGCCAGTACGACGGTGCCATCAGTGACTACCTCTCCGCGGTGCAGGTGGGCCACGATGTGCCCGCCGGTGATGCGGCGCCCAAGCTGGACCTGTTCCCCGGCCAAAGCAACGGCCGCTTTGTCAAAGTGCAAGACCTGCGCTACGGTGAAAACTCGCACCAGAGTGCCGCGCTGTACCGCGACCTGTTCCCCGCACCCGGTTCCCTGGTCACCGCCAAGCAGTTGCAGGGCAAGGAACTGAGCTACAACAACATTGCCGATGCCGATGCAGCGTGGGAATGTGTCAAGAGCTTTAACACCCCTGCGTGTGTCATCGTCAAACACGCCAACCCTTGCGGTGTGGCGGTAGGCGCCAACGCACTGGAGGCTTACAGCAAGGCCTTCCAGACCGACCCCACCTCGGCTTTCGGCGGCATCATCGCCCTGAACACCGAGCTGGACGAAGCCGGTGCGCAGCAGATCTCCAAGCAGTTTGTTGAAGTGCTGATGGCCCCCAGCTTCACGCCGGCGGCGCTGGAGGTGTTCAAGACCAAGGTCAATGTGCGCATTCTGCAAATCGCCTTACCCAAGGGTGGCGCCAGCGATTGGGACAATGGCCGCAACGCCATGGACATGAAGCGCATTGGCTCCGGCATCCTGCTGCAAACCGCCGACAACCACGAACTGGCCCTGAGCGACCTGAAAGTGGTGACCGCCAAGCAGCCGACTGCGGAAGAATTGAACGACTTGTTGTTTGCCTGGAAGGTGGCCAAGTTCGTCAAGTCCAATGCCATCGTCTTCTGCAAGGGCGGTATGACCATGGGAGTGGGCGCCGGCCAGATGAGCCGTTTGGACTCGGCCCGCATCGCCAGCATCAAGGCCGGGCACGCCAATCTGTCATTGGCCGGCACCGCTGTGGCCAGCGACGCCTTCTTCCCGTTCCGTGATGGTCTGGACGTGGTGGTGGATGCAGGTGCCACCTGCGTCATCCAGCCCGGCGGCTCCATGCGCGATGACGAGGTGATTGCCGCCGCCAACGAGCGCGGTGTGGCCATGGTGTTCAGTGGCGTGCGCCACTTCCGGCATTAATCTGCGGTATTGCAGAATGCACAAAGGCCACCCGCAGGTGGCCTTTTTTATGCATCAAATAGGCCTCTATCCCGCGCAGAATGTGCGCAGGCAGCTCCTGTTTTTATAGCAATTTAAAGACGTCGGCCGCCGCCGCCACGGTCTCGGCAATGTCGGCATCGGTGTGCGCTGCGCTCATGAAGCCGGCCTCGTACAGCGCCGGAGCAAAGTACACGCCGCGGTCCAGCATGCCGTGGAACAGGGTGTTGAAGCGCTTGTTGTCGGTGGTCATGACCTTGGCGTAGTTTTGCGGCAGTTCCGGGAACAGGAAGAAGCCGAACATGCCGCCTTCGGAGTCGCCGCAGAAGGGCACGCCGGCAGCGTCGGCCGCGCCTTGCAGGCCCTGGACCAGGGTTTGGGTTTTTTGGCTCAGGGCTTCGTAAAAGCCGGGTTTGCCGATTTCTTTCAGGGTCGCTAATCCGCAGGCGGTGGCGACCGGGTTGCCTGACAACGTGCCGGCCTGGTACACCGTGCCGATGGGGGCTAGGTGCTCCATGACGGCGCGTTTGCCGCCAAAGGCGGCCAGCGGCATGCCGCCACCAATGACCTTGCCCATGACCGTGATGTCAGGCTCAAAACCGGGGATGTCGCGTGCGTACACGGCTTGTGCGCTGCCCAGGGCGACGCGGAATCCGGTCATCACTTCGTCGAAGATGAACAGCGCGCCGTACTGGGTGCAGAGTTCCCGGCAGCGGCGCATGAAGGGCACCGAAGCGCGTACAAAATTCATGTTGCCGGCAATGGGCTCGATGATCAGGCAGGCCAATTCTTTGCCATGCAGCACGAACGCTTCTTCCAGCTGTTGCAGGTTGTTGTATTCCAGCACCAGCGTGTGTTGCACCACTTCGGGTGGCACGCCGGAACTGGTGGGGTTGCCAAACGTGGCCAAGCCGGAGCCAGCTTTGACCAGCAGTGCATCGGCGTGACCGTGGTAACACCCTTCAAACTTGATGATTTTGCTGCGCCCAGTGGCGCCGCGGGCCAAGCGGATGGCGCTCATGCCGGCTTCGGTGCCGGAGCTGACCAAGCGCACCATGTCCATGCTGGGCACCCGTTCCAGAATCGCCTCGGCCAATTCCACTTCGCGTTCGGTCGGGGCGCCGAAGGAAAAGCCTTCCAGAATCGCCTTTTGTACCGCCTCCACCACCGCCGGGTGGCCGTGGCCCAAAATCATCGGGCCCCAGGAGCCGATGTAGTCAATGTAGCGTTGTCCGTTGGCATCCCAGAAGTAAGCGCCTTGGGCGCGGGCAACAAACCGGGGCGTGCCGCCGACGGCCTTAAAGGCGCGCACAGGCGAGTTGACGCCGCCAGGGATGACGCGTGCGGCGCGCTCAAAAAGTTGTTGGTTGCGATCGGATTGCGGATTAATGGCGTGTGGCATTGGGTGAAATTTCAAAAGTGGATTCTTCGGGTTCGTCGTCCGTCTCGGGGTGTGCCCAGAACAAGCGGTCTGGCAGCACGTTGCCCATTCCTGGGCGAAAGCCGCTTTCCAGGCAGCTGTCCAGGTAGCTCAGGCTCTCTGTCACGGCTTCCACCAGTTCGCTGCCGCTGGCAATCAGTGCGGCAATGGCGGCCGACAGGGTGTCGCCCGCACCGGAAAACACGGCATCAAAGCGTTCGTACCGCTGGCTGTACAGCACTGCATCCGGCGCGCACAGAACATTGTCAATGAACTGTTCGGGCAGTGGGACCCCGGTCACCAAGGTGTAGGGCACGCCAAATTCATGGGCAGCGCGGGCAATGTCCAGCGCCGAGGGGCTGTGTTCGCCGTTCCATTCCGGCAACAGCCAGCGCGTCAATGTGTTGTGGTTCCCAACCAACACAGTGACTTGTGGCAACAGCAGTTCGTTATAGGCATCCAGATACAGGTCGGTGCGGTCTTCTTCCCACCAGGATAGGTCGGGCATATAGGCCACCAAGGGCACGTCTGAATAGTCGGATGCCAACCCGGCGACTGCACTCAAGTTTTCAGGGGTTCCGACGAATCCGACCTTGAAAACCTGCACGGGAATGTCTTCAAGAATGGTGCGCGCCTGCTCCGTTACCGCCTCGTCATCGAAGGGGTAGTGCTCAATGATCTCGGAGGTATCCCGGGCGTAGGCCCCGGTGATCACCGGCAGTGCGTGGGCGCCGACGGAGGAGATGGTGGTCAAATCAGCGGCTATTCCGCCCGCACCGCTGGCGTCGTTGACATTGAAAACCATCACGCAAGCCGAGGGGCCGTCGTCTTGATCATCATCGTCAGGGAATGGGGTGTTTGATGCCTGCATGTGTAAGCCTGAGTTCGGGTTTATCCGTAGGCGGAATGGCGATCTTTCGGCCGCCACTGGGCAATTTGCCCACGCTGCCTCGATACAATCGTTGCATTCTATTCGAAGGCCCTATAAGCTGTGACTCACGCTAAAACTTGGATGTGTCTTATTTGTGGTTGGATATATGACGAGGCGGCGGGTGATCCTGGCCACGGGATTGCGGCGGGAACCTCTTGGGCCGATGTGCCCATGAATTGGACCTGTCCCGAATGTGGCGCACGCAAGGAAGATTTCGAAATGGTTCAGTTTTAATGACGCATCGTTTGAGCAGCGCTTGTTGTTCGTAAACGCCCAGGCATGTTCAGGAGCAACGCTTTGTGAGTACAACCGCATCGACATTCAAGGTCCTGGTAATCGACGACAGCAACACTATTCGGCGCAGTGCGGAGATCTTTCTCAAGCAGGGTGGCCATGAGGTTATGCTGGCGGAGGATGGCTTTGACGCATTGGCCAAGGTCAATGATTACCAGCCACAACTAATTTTTTGCGATATTTTGATGCCTCGGCTGGATGGGTATCAGACCTGCGCCATCATCAAACGCAACGCGAAATTCTCTTCGGTTCCGGTGGTGATGCTGTCCTCCAAGGATGGCGTCTTTGACAAGGCCCGTGGGCGCATGGTGGGTGCGCAAGATTACTTAACCAAACCGTTTACCAAAGACCAGTTGCTGCAAGCCGTGCAGCAGTTTGGATTGGTTTTGCAAGGAGCTATTTGATGGCAATAAACAAAGTCCTCATCGTTGATGACTCGAAAACAGAAATCATGTTCATAACAGAGCTGCTGCAAAAAAGCGGCTATGTCGTTCGGTCTGCAGAGAATGCGGATGAAGCCTTCAAGCGTTTGGCAGAAGAGCGGCCGGATCTCATCCTGATGGATGTTGTCATGCCAGGGCAAAACGGGTTTCAGTTGACGCGTTCCATCAATCGCACGCCTGAGTATTCCGATATTCCTATCATCATCTGCACCAGCAAGAACCTGGAAACTGACCGTGTTTGGGGTATGCGTCAGGGGGCGCGTGACTACATCACCAAGCCAGTGGATGCCACCGAACTTTTTGCCAAAATCAAAGCGCTGGATTGATTCGCTGCAACCATGGCTAATCGAGAAGCAATTCGAGAACTTCAGGCCCGGTTGGCCAGTCGACTCCAGGCCGCCCGTACCGAGGGTGTTTCAGTCGCGTGGCTTGCGGTGAGGGCGGGTGGGCAAAACTATTTGCTTCCCTTGGGGCAGTCCGGTGAAATTTATCCTTTGTCCAATCTGCAGTCGGTGCCGTATGCCCGTCCCTGGTTTCGTGGGGTGTTGAACATCCGGGGGGGGCTTTACGGTGTTGTTGATATGGCCGCCTTTGTCGCCGATGGGGGCGGTGTTGCGCGTACCGAACCCGTTGCACAGGATCCCAGTGTGGTGACGCTGCACGCGGCGCTGGAGGTTAACTGTGCTTTGCAAGTCGATGGTTTGTCGGGTTTGCGCGGTGCCGATGCATTCACGTCCTCTGTGCCACCGGCCTCTGGTGATCCGGACTACTTTGGCAATCGGTTTGTCGATTCCGCAGGGGACCACTGGCAAGAAATCAATTTGCGTACCTTGTCCCAATCTCCTCAATTTCTGAGTATCAGCGCTTAGTTCACTGTTAAGGCTTCATCATGTCCGTTGTTGATCAGTTCAAAAATTTGTTTTCTAAAAAGCCGGTGGAGTCTGGGTTGGATTCCCAGCTCAGTCTTGCCATGCCTGATGGCTCTATTGACATCGTTGACGTGGAAACCCTTCAGGTTGATCAAACTCGGGCCAGGGAAGATGCTGTGGCTGAACCGGCCAAAGTCGCCGAAGCGGCGGTCATCGACAAAGACTTGATCGTTGTTCCAGGATTGGGTGCGCGAACGGTGGTTCAGCATCAACGTATTTTGTCCATCATGCTGGGTGTGGCGCTGTTGCTGCTGGCGATTGTGACCTTCTACACCTTGAGCCAATCCAACAAGGTGGCGCAGCAGCTGGGTGCCACGGGGCAATCGTTGATGCAGTCACAGCGATTGGCGAAATCGGTTTCGCAGGCCGTTGTGGGCAGTGCGCAGGCGTTCCCTGACGTGTCTGAAAGTGCGGGCGTTTTGGCAAAGGTCACGCGGGGTTTGCAAAGCGGTGATGATGAGTTGCGCCTGGATGCACTCGGCGACAGCTATGCCCCCGCCTTGGTCAAGGTCGTGCCTTTGGTGGACCGTGCCGAGAAGAATGCAAAAGTGGTGATGGGGCAGCAAAAAGTGTTGACGCAAATCGGATCTGCGCTGCGCCTGATCAATCGCCAGTCCTCAGATTTGCTTGAAATAGCCGAAACCATCTCTTCTTTGAAATTGCAGCAAAACGCGCCTGCCGTAGAAATCTCTGCCGTCGGTCAACTGGTGATGCTGACACAGCGCATTGGTAAGTCTTCCAATGAATTTTTGACCTCCGAAGGCGTGAGCCCTGAGGCCGTGTTTTTGTTGGGTAAGGACCTGAACACCTTTAAGGAAATCTCAGAGGGTTTGCTTTCTGGTAGTTCTGAGTTGAGATTGAATGCGTCCAAAGATGCCGCCACACGCGAGCAACTGGAAGCGTTGATCGCAATGTACGGAGAAACCCGTGTTCAGGCAGGTGCGATTTTGGGTAACTTGCAGGGGCTGGTTTCTGCGCGCGAAGCACAGGGCTCCATCATTGAGGACAGTGAGCCTTTGCGCCGTAACTTGGAAGAGCTGCAAAGTGAGTTGTCTTCACAGGCGGGTATCGGCGGTTGGACTCTGGTGGTCTTGATGGTGGCGGCCTTGTCCGCGCTGCTGTGCGCCGGTGGCCTCTCTTATGTTCAGTTGCAAGACAGTCGCAAACGCCAGGTGGTGGCCGAAGATCAGCGGCTGGAAGCTGAACGACAAGAGCAAGATGCCAAGCGCGTCAACGATGCAAATCAGGCTGCAATTTTGCGCCTCATGAACGAGTTGCAAACCGTTGCTGAAGGGGACCTTACCCAAGAAGCGACGGTGACTGAAGACATTACCGGCGCTATCGCCGACTCGGTGAACTACACCGTGGAAGAGCTGCGGTCACTGGTAACCAACGTTCAAAGCACGGCGTCTCGCGTTGCACAGACGACAGCCGATGTGGATGCAACGTCAACCGAACTGTTGGCCGCATCCAATGAGCAGTTGCATGAAATTCGTGAAACCGGGCGGTCTGTTGTGGAAATGGCTGGACGGATTAACGAAGTATCTGTGCAAGCGCAAGAGTCCGCCACTGTGGCGCGCCAATCGCTGCTGGCTGCTGAGTCCGGATTGACCGCCGTGCAAAATGCGATTGGTGGTATGAATTCCATCCGGGATCAAATTCAGGAAACTTCCAAACGGATTAAACGCTTGGGTGAGTCATCGCAGGAAATTGGCGAAATTACCGAGTTGATTTCCGACATTACCGAGCAAACCAACGTGTTGGCTTTGAACGCAGCAATTCAGGCAGCTTCTGCTGGTGAGGCGGGACGCGGCTTCTCGGTGGTGGCAGAAGAGGTGCAGCGACTGGCGGAACGTTCGGCAGATGCGACGCGCCAAATTTCTGCGCTGGTCAAGGCGATTCAGACCGATACACAAGATGCCATCGGCGCTATGGAACGTTCGACACAGGGTGTGGTTGAGGGGGCAAAGTTGTCCGATAACGCGGGTACAGCGTTGACTGAAATCGATCGGGTGTCGCGCCAAGTGGCGGAGTTGATTGAGCAAATTTCGAGTTCTGCCTCCCGGGAAGCGGGTCTCGCGAATGTGGTGGCCGATAATATTCAGCACATTTTTGCGGTGACTGAGCAAACCGGTGAGGGGACACGGGCAACTGCCAACCAAGTGCGCGAGCTCTCTCGGATGGCTGAGGAATTGCGGCAATCGGTATCGCGGTTCAAGATTGCCTGATTCTTGTCCAGTCTGAATTTTTTCTAAAACGACCCCCTGGAGTGTCTTAACCCATGTCATCGAATCCTGCCGCTCCCGGCGACAATGAGCTAGCGGTTAGTGATCTGGGCCCGTTGGCTTGGGTGCTCGATGAGCTTCGCAAATCCCTTGACGGTGCAACCAAGGCGATGCGCCGATTTGTTCGGGACGCGGAGTTGGCACGCGGGTCGGATTTGGCGGACCTTGATGCCAGCCAACTGCGCATAGCACGCCAGCAATTGCACCAGGCGGTAGGTGCCCTGGAAATGGTTGGGCTTGAAGCGCCTGCCAAAGTGCTGCGCGCCATGGAAAGTCTGGCACAGAAATTTGTACAGCGGCCTGAGTCGTGCAGTGATGACGCAGCCAACAAATTGGAGCGTGCCAGTTTCGCTTTGACCGAATACCTGGAGGGCTTACTCAAAGGTAAATCGGCATCCCCGGTTGCACTGTTCCCCCAGTACAGCGCTGTTCTTGAGTTGGCTGGGTCGGATCGGGTACATCCTGCAGATTTGTGGGTGAATGAATGGCGCTGGCTTGAAATCGTGCCGCCATCCGCATTTACCGCCTTGTCTTATTCCTCCGCGATGCGGGAGAAAATGGATTGGGCAGTTCTTAAGCTGGTAAAGACCGGCGATACCCAAGCGGCCATACGCCTGTGTGGCATGTGTACGGGGCTTGCAGCAGCGCAGTCCGCTCTGGAGCCGCGTACGTTCTGGCTACTCTGTGCGGGTTATTTTGAAGCCATGGCATTGGGCCTTTGCGCACACGACGTTTACAGCAAGCGCGCGGCCTCCCGTGTTTTGCAACAATTTGCCGTGCTTTCTCGCGGTGGAGCTGATATTTCAGAGCGTCTTGCTTTGGATCTGCTCTTCTT
>CAJASG010000217.1 GCA_903944555.1 uncultured beta proteobacterium | reverse complement strand
TCCATGTCCAGCGCTACGGCGCGGCTCTGGCTGAAGCGGCGTTGGGGCTGGTTGTTGGGCAGCAGCTCCCAGTTGCGGTTGTCTGTAGACGCCACGGTGCCGGTGCGCATGATGCTTTTCAGTGCTGCGCCCTTGATCTGGGTCACATCGGCAACGGCCTGCTCCAGCGCCACCTGGATTTCGGCCAGCGCGGGGATCGGCACCCACAGCGGCAGTTCTTCGTCCAGCACATGGTCTTCACGCACATAGCCGTGGGCCAGCACGTAGTCGCCCAATTGTTGCGTGTTGCGCAGACCAGCGCAGTGCCCCAGCATGATCCAGGCGTGCGGGCGCAGCACGGCAATGTGGTCGGTGATGTTCTTGGCATTGGCGGGGCCGACACCGATGTTGACCATGGTGATGCCCGCCCGGTCGGCGCGCACCAGGTGGTAGCCGGGCATCTGCGGCAGGCGCGGGGGCTCTTTGCCCAAGGCGTCTGCGGCCTCGGCGCTCACGCCTACGCGGCGCGTCACCATGTTGCCGGGCTCGATAAAGGCGATGTATTCGCTGTTGGGGTCGGCCATGGCGGCCCGGCCCAACGCGATGAATTCGTCGATGTAAAACTGGTAGTTGGTGAACAGCACGAAGTTCTGAAAGTGCTCGGGCCCGGTGCCGGTGTAGTGGCGCAGGCGGTGCAGCGAGTAGTCCACCCGGGGTGCGGTAAACAGCGCCAGCGGCTGCGGGTCGCCCGGGCGCGGCTCGTAGGTGCCGTTGGCAATGCCGTCATCCATCGCGGCCAGATCAGGCAGGTCGAACCGGTCCCGCATTAGCATGCGGCGCTCGGCGTTCATATTGCCCTCAACATGGTCGTGTTCGGAGAATGAAAAATGCACCGGAATCGGCTGCGTGCTGGTGCCCACTTCCAGCTCTACCCCGTGGTTTTGCAGCAGCAGGCTGAACTGTTCCAGGTAGTAGTCGTGGTACAGGTCCGGGCGGGTCAGGGTGGTCTCGAACCGGCCGGGGCCGGCGACAAAGCCATAGCTCAAGCGCGCGATGTCGGGCACGCTCGCGCGCGACACCGTGTGGGTGTGGATGCGGATCAGGGGGTAGCAGGCGCGCGCATGGCCCACGCTGTCGTCTCCCGCCACGAACAGCTGCATCGAGTGGCGCAAGTGCTGGATGCTGGAGTCGTAAATGCGCACCACTTGTGCCAAGGCAGCGGCGGCATCGGTGAATCGGGTGGGGGCAATGAAGGTGGGTAGGGTGGACATTGGGCTATTGTGCCGCGTGGCGGTTTGTTCGGTGTGACAGGATGGAGTAGAGTCGCGTACCGCACGCCAACCGAGGGACAAGGTGCCAGACCCAAAAGATTCACGCTTTCAAGAGACCGGATTTCCATCACTGCAATGGGAAGAGGAAGACTTGCCCACGCGCCCCATGCCTCTGCACGAGCTCCCGCTGCAAGCCCGCATCGACCATGAAATGGCGATTCTTGGGGCGCACCACATGCGCATCGTGCAGGCCCTTGAAAAATTCTGGGGCCACCGTGACTGTGTGGAGTACCTGCAGACGTTAATTTTGAGTGGTGGCTATAAGGAAAACCAGAATCGCGTTGGATTCAAGGCAGAGGTGTTGTCGGCCTTGATCAATTTGGCGGCGTTGCACCGCATTGAGTAGGCCGCTTGGCTTACCTAGCCGGACAGCCCTTCTGCCCGACCGCAGGCAGGGCAGACACAGGACTTGCCACGCGCATGCTCCGGAATGCGGGACAGCAATGCAGCCTCAAATTTGACCTGACTGCACCAGCATGGCGGCTGCAATACCCCGGTGGTGCGCTCAATCTCCATGGCGCACTCATTGGGCTGGCCGCACAGTGGGCACAGGTTGGGATCGGCGGGCAGGGCGACTTGCATGGCGGAAACTCCTTTACAGGTATGAGTGGCAATCGCTGCAGTGTAGTCAGCGTAGGGCCGCATGCCTATAAACTCAAGGCACTATGCCCGCATTACAACCCCCCTCCGGATCTGAGCCCCCCAAGTTGCCCGACGAGATCACCGTCTTTGAACGCGGCTGGCTTTCATCCAACAGTATCTTGATTGACAGCCCCGAGGCGTCAGCCCTGATTGACAGCGGCTATGTGTTGCACTCCAAGCAAACCCTGGAGCTGATCGAAGATGCGCTGGAAGGGGATAACCTGGACGTGCTGGTCAACACCCACCTGCACAGCGACCACTGCGGCGGCAATGCCGCGCTGCAGCACGCTTACCCCGGTATGAGTACTTTCATCCCGCCCGGGCTCGCGCAGCACGTCACCACTTGGGACCCCTATGCGCTGACCTTTGCCCCCACCGGGCAAACCTGCCCGCCGTTTGGCTTTGATGCCGTGCTGGTGCCGGATACCGAGATTCGGTTGGGCGGCATGCAGTGGCAGATTCACGCGGCACCGGGGCACGACCCGCATTCGGTGATTCTGTTTGAGCCCAAGTCGGGCGTGCTGATTTCGGCGGACGCGCTGTGGGAGCGCGGCTTTGGCGTGGTGTTCCCCGAACTGGAGGGGGCGGACGCGTTTGAGGCGGTGGGCAAGACCATCGACCTGATCGAGTCCTTGCAACCCAAAATCATCATTCCTGGACACGGGGCGGCGTTTACCGGGGTGGCGCAGTCCATTGCCGTGGCCCGCGAGCGGTTGGCCAGTTTTGTGGCGAATCCGGACAAGCACATCAAGTACGCGTCCAAGGTGCTACTCAAGTTCCGCCTGCTGGAGGTGCAAAGCGTGAAATTGGCAACACTGATCGCCTGGGCTCAGGCGACGCCCTACTTCGTGATGATTTTCAAGGCGCACTTTGCGGGGCAAGACTTTGCAGAGTGGGTAACAGCCTTGGTGCAGGACTTGATCAAGTCGGGTGCCGCGTCGCAAGACGGCCTGATCGTGCGTAACGCTTAATACGCAATCCATATCCGCCCCTACCGGTGGCGGGGGCAGTTGCCCGCAACTACCAGCGTTGCTTAAGCAAACACACTAAACTCAACGCCTTTTACGATTGCCGAGAACCCTATGGAAATACTCTCTGACCCGAATATCTGGATCGCCTTCTTCATGCTGGCGGCCCTGGAAATTGTTTTGGGTATCGACAACATCATTTTTATCAGTATTTTGGTGGGGCGCTTGCCCCAAGAGAAGCGGGACTTGGCGCGCCGCCTGGGGCTTGGTTTTGCCATGTTTTCGCGCATAGCGCTGCTGTTCAGCTTGGCCTGGGTGATGACGCTGACCAGTGCGCTGTTTACCGTGATGGGCCAGGAAATCAGTGGGCGTGACCTGATTTTGCTCGGGGGTGGTTTGTTCCTGCTCTACAAAGCTTCGCACGAGATTTTTCTGGAGGTCGAAGCCCATGAGCCCAAAGAAGTCAGCGCCGGGGTCGATACCGTCAAAACTGGTGCCACCATGTTTTGGGGAACCATTGTGCAAATTGGCATCGTGGACATTGTTTTCTCGCTGGACTCGGTGATCACCGCCGTGGGTATGGTGGACAACATTGGCGTGATGGTGGCCGCAGTGGTGGCTTCGGTCGCTGTCATGATGTTTGCGGCCAAGCCGATTGGTGAATTCGTGGACAAGCACCCGTCCATCAAGGTGTTGGCGCTGGCCTTCTTGACCATGGTGGGTACCTTGTTGATTGCTGAAGCTTTCGACGTGCATGTGCCTAAAGCCTATGTGTATGTCGCCATGCTGTTTTCCTTGGGTGTTGAGGCCCTCAACATCCGGGCGCGCTCCAAACGTACTGCCTGATCGGATCGTGTCGCCATGGGTGTGGAAATAGAGCGCAAATTTTTGGTGCATGGCACTGCCTGGAAACAAGACGAAGGCGTGCCCTATCGCCAGGGTTACCTGAACCGCGATAAACACCGCACGGTGCGTGTGCGCGTGGCGGGCAACGAAGCGTTTCTCACCATCAAGGGCGTGAGTGTGGGTGCCACGCGTGCCGAGTTTGAATACCCGATCCCGGTCGCGGATGCGCAGTCACTCCTGGCGCTGTGTGATGGCCCGGTCATCGACAAGGTGCGCTACGTGCTGCAGCATGCCGGCACCACTTGGGAAGTGGATGAGTTTGCCGGCGACAACGCCGGGTTGGTGGTAGCCGAGGTGGAGCTGACCCATGAGGACCAGGTGTTTGCCCGCCCCGACTGGTTGGGCGAGGAGGTGACGCAGGACGCGCGCTATTTCAACTCCAGTTTGGCCAGCCATCCGTATTGCCAATGGCGCCAGCCCTGATCGGGTGAGGCCCGTGCGCTGGTGCGGCCTATTTGCGCGCCAGGTAAACGCCCCCAACGGCAACCGCCATGCCGAAAATCGCCAGGCCTGAAAACGTGTCGCCAAACAGCAACCACGCCACCAGCGCGGTGCAAGGTGGTACCAAGTAAAACAGGCTGGCCACGTTGACCGCGCCGCTGTTGCGAATCAGCCAGTTCAGCAGGCTGACTGCCCCCAGCGACAGTACCAGCACCAACCAAGCCAAGGCAAAGGCAAACTCGCCCACCCATTCCACCCGAAAGTTCTCGGTCAAGGCGGCAAATAGCAAGGTGACCACCGCCGTCGGCAAGAACTGCGCGACTGCGCCGGTTCTCCAGTCAAAGGCCGGGCAAAAGCGCTTTTGGTAGAGCGTGCCGGCGGTGATGCCCACGAGCGCGACCACAGCAGACCCAAGCGCCGACACGCCAAAGTCGGTGCCCATCTTGTCAAAAACGACCAGCCCCACGCCCAGCAAACCCAGCAGCAAGCCCGCCCACTGCCGTCGCAAAACACTTTCACCCAGCAACCATCCCGCCGCAACCGCCGTCAACAAGGGTTGCACCCCCACCACCAGGCTGGTGACGCCTGCCGGCAAGCCCTTGGAAATGGCAATAAACACGCCGCCCAGGTACACGCCGTGCAGCAGCAAGCCCGCCACACCGATATGGAACCACTGGCGCCCCGTCTTGGGCCAGGGCGCACGCGTGGCCACAGAGAGCAGGGTCATGCAGGCAATGACCACGGCGTAGCGGATGAGCAGAAAGGTGAGCGGCTCAGCATGGGGCAAGCCCAGCCGGGCACCGATAAAGCCGGTGGACCAGAGCAGCACGAACAGCAAGGGGAAGACGGAGGTAAAGCGAGTGGTCATGGTTGTATTTTACAAGCCAAATTGGCCTCTAACCCCCGTGGAATATGCGCAAGCAGCTCCTAAAAAAGGAGCAAATCGCACAAAAAATAGACCTCGAACTTCAGTGCGTCAACCAAGCCAAACCAAATTCTTTTTGGTTGGCCGGAAAGTATTCAATCTGAAAGGGCACCATGCTGTTGAAAAGGAACAACAGTGCACTGTCGCGCCAGCGCAAATCCCCCACCACTGCGAGCCGGACTATGTGTTGCTTGATGAAGTGGTCCACGTCGATATCGTCCCAGCGGACCATCGTCTGTAGGCCCGTGGCCCCAACTTCCAACTCAATCATGACGTGGCACTTGCCATGCTGCTGCATCAAATCATGCGCCTGGCGCTTGCTGGCATCGACTTCTGTGCGAAGCATGACCCCGTCAACTCGGACCATGAGCAGGTTGGGGGCGGTAAATTCAACGGAGATGGTCATAGGATGCAAATGGTACAGGGAGACGCCGTACTTCCGCCGTCAAAGTTAAACGGCACCCGAGGGTGCCGTTGTGTTGTTAACTTTTTTTAAGAGAAATAGGGTGCTAGGCCTTATGGAGTATGCGCAAGCAGCTCCTAAATCAATAGCAAATTTGCTTAAGCCGCAGCCTTCACCTTCAGGCGCCAGGCGTGCAGCAGAGGCTCGGTGTAGCCGCTGGGCTGTACCAAGCCCTTGAACACCAGGTCGCAGGCGGCCTTGTAGGCCATGCTGGTTCCAAAGTTGCCTGCCATCTTCTGGTACAGCGGGTCGCCCGCGTTCTGGCCATCCACCACGGCGGCCATGCGCTCGAAGGTTTCGGTGATTTGCGCTTTGGTGACCACACCGTGGTGCAACCAGTTGGCCATGTGCTGGCTGGAGATGCGCAGGGTGGCGCGGTCTTCCATCAGGCCGATGTTGTGGATGTCAGGCACTTTGGAGCAACCGACGCCCTGGTCAACCCAGCGCACCACGTAGCCCAGAATGCCTTGGGCGTTGTTGTCCAGCTCCTGCTGTTTCTCTGCTGCGCTCCAGTTTGGCGTGGCGGTCACCGGCACTTGCAGCAGGTTGTTCAGAATGCCGTCACGTTCTTTCTCGTAGCTGGCTTTCTCCATTTCCTTCTGGATGTCGCTGACGAGCACCTGGTGGTAGTGCAG
>CAJASG010000216.1 GCA_903944555.1 uncultured beta proteobacterium | reverse complement strand
TTCCGTTTGGCGAGGTGGCCAGCCAATGGCTGCGCCGGTATTTGGGCGGTGCCAGAGCCGACCTGCTGGCCGGGAAGCAAACCAACGATTTGTTTATCACTGTGCGCGGAGCCACACCCGGAACCGCGATGTCACGCGTCATGTTCTGGATGGTGGTCAAGAAATATGCGGCACAGGCCGGTATTCAGTCACCCATGTCTCCGCACACGCTGCGCCACGCATTCGCGACCCATTTACTGAACCACGGGGCAGACCTGCGTGCCGTGCAGATTTTGCTCGGCCATGCCGATATATCTACCACTACGATTTACACCCATGTGGCCAGAGAGCGCCTGGCGCAGCTGCACGCACAGCACCACCCCAGAGGCTAATTTGCCCTATAGGCTACGCGCCGAACGCATCCGCCCAGGATAGTGCCTGCAGGTGGGCTGAGTTGATTTGGTTACTGTTCAGTCCCAAAGCGGTGGCTGCTTGTGCAAACGCAAGATCATCACCGGTTTCGCAAGCAATGGTCAACGCCAGGATGGGGGCCAGCGGCCCACTGCGATACAAAAGTGCATCAGTCACATTGACCGGTAAGGACAGTATTGCCAATGCTTCCTCCATCGACACCCCCAGCATTGCGTCGAGAAGTGAGAAGACACCAACGACGAACGCGTTGTCGCACTCCTCCGTTGGCAGCAGCTCCTCCGCCAGTAGCTCCATAAGCCGCCCTCTTACGACGGCAGTGACACCGACCGCAGGAGGTGTATCTCCCGACTGCGAGGTTGTCATGAGCAGCGCAGCCCACTTGAATAGGCGTTTGAGTCCCAACAGCATCACGGCATGCTTGAAGGATGTGACTTCGGTGCGCATGCCAAACCCGGCGGAGTTAATGAAACGAAGCAGGTTGAATGAAAGCGTTGGGTCGCGTTTAAAAACCTCTTCAATGTCGCTGGTGCTGGCTTGTTTACGAACCAAATTGATCAAATGCAGGATGTTTGTCTGGGTGGGTCTAACCGTGTGTCCTTGCAAGAGGACGGGTTTGGCAAACCAGTACCCTTGGAACAGTCCAACACCAAGACCTGACACCAGTTGGTATTGGGCAATGGTTTCGACTTTCTCGGCAATCAGCAGCGCGGTAGTCTTGCTTTGCGCCAGTTGCACAAAAGAGCCAACGGCGGCAGCCTTTAAAACAGACAGGTCAAATTTGATGAACGAGGCCAGTGGCAACCAGGATTCATAAGGACGCGTCAGTATGGAGTATTCAAACGCAAGGCGAAAACCGCGTTTTTGTATTTCAATGAGGCTGTGCAAGCGGTCTTGCACCTGGCTCACCTGTGAAACGGGCAAAGGCGGTATTTCCAGCACCACCCGTTCCGGTGAAACGAGGTCGAGATGCCCACCTGCGATGCTGTCCAGCGTGCAATTGATGAAAAGTGTCTTGCTGCCAGCCAGTGATTCGCCATCTGTGCCAGAAAGTACATTGAACAGCAATCGGGCGTCGGAGGCTGCCGTGTGCGCGTGGGGTTCAATGGACCGGTCAAACAATTCATACCCAAACACATCGCGGTCACTGTCCAGTATGGCCTGCCTCGCAATAGCGATTTGCTTTGTGGGTTGATCTTGCTGGAATGGAGCGGAATAACTTGGTGCGGACATAGTGCAAGAGTGGCTTGTTCAATGCATTCTAGACGTGCTTGAAATGGGGCTCATTAGCCGTTGGCAGGGCGTTGATTTCGGATTCGGTAAAGCCTGCCTGCCTGCGAGCCTCAATATTGAACGGCGGCTTTAGCCGGGGGCCGCCGTAGAGATCTGACGCCTGCTTGTAGAAGTGTTCGGGGTTGAGTCCGGCACGTTGGCACAGCCAGTGGTACCAGTGGTTGCCAATGGTCACATGACCAACCTCTTCCTGCAAGATCAATTCAAGGATGGATACCACTGCCAGTGCTTGTGGGGTGGCCACCTTGCGCAATTTGATTTGTACCAGGGGGATTGCGTCCAGACCGCGCGCCTCCAGCGTGCGCGGCACCAGCGCCATGCGTGCGACAACATCGTGCTGGGTTGCCGCGCACATGGTCCACAGTCCTTCATGCGCCTGGAAATCGCCATAGTCATAGCCAAGCTCCTGGAGGTGCTTTCGCAATAGAGAGAAGTGCTTTGCCTCTTCCTGTGCGACGCGCATCCAGTCGTGGTAATACTTGGCAGGCAGACCCGCAAAGCGCCAGATGGCATCCAAAGCCAAATTGATGGCATTGAATTCGATATGGGCAATGGAATGAACCAGCGCCGCATGCCCTTGGGGTGTAAAGGGCGAGCGACGGGGCACGTCTTGTGGGTGCACCAGTTCAGGCTTTGGCGGACTACCAGGCCGCTCCGGCGGTTCTAGTGAAACCAGCGCGTCAAGAGCGAGGTGGTCCAAGTCGCTCCAAAGTAGCTGCACCGCTTCACATTTGAGTTTGGCGTCAGTCATGCAAAAAGCACGGTGCGCACGTTGTCTGAGTTCCATCCCTACAATTCTAGGTAATTTGATTTACAGGAAATAACGTGGCAATTTACGAACTTGACAATATCTCTCCCCGTATGGCGGAGTCGGCCTGGGTGGCTGACAGCGCACAGGTCATGGGGAACGTGGAGCTGGGCGAAGACGCGAGTGTTTGGTTCGGTGTGGTAATTCGCGGTGACACCGAATGCATCACCATTGGACGTGGCTCCAACATTCAAGATGCCAGCGTATTGCATGCGGACGTTGGCAAGCCCCTGACCGTGGGCAATAACGTGACAGTGGGCCACAAGGTCATGCTGCATGGCTGCACCATTGGCGATGGTTCGCTCATCGGCATTGGTGCGGTGGTGTTGAATGGTGCCAAGATTGGAAAAGGATGCATCGTGGGCGCTGGTGCCTTGGTCACCGAGGGCAAGGAGTTCCCCGATGGGTCCATGATTATTGGAAGTCCGGCCAAAGTGGTGCGTGAGTTGACCGAGCAGCAACAAGCAGGCCTCACACTGAGTGCCCTGCATTACATTGAAAATGCCCGCCGCTTCAGGGCAGGGCTTAAGAAAATTGGATAAAGCGTATGTCTGAACTGCATAAATTTATATTTGATGGTCTGCCAGTGCGTGGAATGGTGGTCCGTTTGACCGATACGTGGACCGAGATACTGCGTCGCCGAGCCTCCAACAGCACGACGGGCGCGTACGCTGCGCCGGTGCGCGAGATGTTGGGCGAGATGGTGGCAGCGGCCACCCTGATGCAGTCCAACATCAAGTTTGATGGCTCCCTGATTCTTCAAGTTTTTGGTGATGGCCCCGTCAAGCTGGCTGTGGTGGAGGTGCAGCCTGATTTGGCATTGCGTGCGACGGCTACGGTGACCGCGCAGGTTGAGCCTGCCGCCAGTTTGAGTGAAATGGTCAATGTCTCGAACCAGGGGCGTTGTGCGATTACGCTGGACCCCAACACGAAGTTTCCTGGGCAGCAGCCTTATCAAGGCGTGGTGCCCTTGTTTGATGACCACGGTAAACCCATTGAAAAGGTCAGCGCGGTGCTGGAGCACTACATGCTGCAAAGCGAGCAGTTGGATACCACCCTCGTGCTGGCCGCCGATGAAAACGTGGCTGCAGGGTTGTTGATACAACGTTTGCCCATGCAAGGCACGGCTAATTTGGCAGGCAGCATGGTGGCGAAAGAAAACGAAGACCAAATCGGGTTGAACGAGCATTACAACCGTATAGCAATCCTGGCCAGCAGCCTTAAACGCGAGGAATTGTTGACGCTGGATGTAGAAACCATTTTGCACCGTCTTTTTTGGGAAGAGCAGATCACACGGTTTGAACCATTGGAGGGTGCGTCGGCGCCGCGTTTTGCCTGCAACTGTAGTCGCGAGCGGGTTGGCAAGATGATTGTTGGCTTGGGACGGGAAGAAGCCGAAAGCATTCTTTCGGAACGCGAGGATATTGAGGTTGGGTGCGAATTTTGTGGTGTTCAGTACCGGTTTGACCCGGTGGATGCAGCGCAACTGTTCACAGCCCCCACACGGGCTGTCGCGGGCGGCTCAGACCCGCATTGAATCCGACGTAATCAGTTCACTGAAAAGACGGTGTTCGCAGTCTGAGTCTGAGCATTTTTCGCAGCTCCACCGCCATGCAGATGGCTTGGTGGAGCGTGTGTGTGTTTTCTTTGTGCAGTGGAGGATGGTCTGCAACGCGCAGTCCGTGCGGTCTGCACCGGTTCCGTAGACGACGGTGTAGTCCAGTTGCTTGGTTTGAAGTACCTCGCGCAAGCGGGCATCCACCTTGGATTGTGAGCGGGGGCTGTCACGCTGAACCCCGTTGGGAGCCCATGGTAGGTCCAAACCCATGACCAACGTCAGATCGTAGCCGTGGTGCTGCTCCAGCGCGGCGGGGTACCAAGACGCGTCGTTAAACAGAACATCATGGTGGATGGCGGCCATCAATGCGGGGGTGTCGGCAATTAGAAAGACTTTGGAGGCTGTATCGCCAATTCGACTCACCAATGCCTGGGTCAGTCCCTGTGCCAGCTGGGTCTTACCAGTGCATTCGGCGCCCAGAATTGCAATTTTCATCGGAACGTCGGCGCCTGGCGCTAGCGCGCGATTTGGATATAAATCTCGTTGGCCTTGACCATACCCAGTTCGGCGCGGGCCTTTTCTTCCACGATTTCTAGCCCCTCCTGGAGGTCGTGAATTTCCGCGCTAAGGCGGTCATTGGCAAGCGCCGCCTGGGCATTGCTGCGCATTTGGGTTTCCAGTTGCCCATGCAACTTGGAAACATTGGGCACACTGCCCCTGCCAAACCACAATTGGCCGTGCAAGATCATCAATAAGATGATCAAGGCGGTCGGGACAATGCGGTTGCCCATCGGTGTTGTCTATCGAAGGTTGTAAAACGCCGCACGTCCAGGGTAGACGGCGATGTCGCCCAAGTCCTCTTCGATGCGCAATAACTGGTTGTACTTGGCCATGCGGTCCGAGCGGCTCAAGGAGCCAGTTTTGATTTGACCCGCATTGGTGCCCACAGCGATGTCCGAAATGGTGGAGTCTTCGGTTTCGCCAGAGCGGTGGCTGATGACGGCGGTGTAGCCGGCACGCTTGGCCATCTCGATCGCAGCAAACGTTTCGGTCAAAGTGCCAATTTGGTTGATTTTGATGAGGATCGAATTGGCAATGCCTTTGTGGATGCCTTCTTTCAAAATTTTGGTGTTGGTCACAAACAGATCGTCACCCACGATTTGAACTTTTTGGCTCAAACGGTCTGTGAGCATTTTCCAACCGTCCCAGTCGTTTTCGGCCAAGCCGTCTTCGATGCTGATGATGGGGTACTTGTCGACCCCAGTGGCCAGCAAAACGAACCACTGCTCACCAGTCAAAGACAAGCCTTCGCCTTCGAGTTCGTATTTACCGTCTTTGTAAAACTCACTGGCTGCACAGTCAAGGCCAATGGCTATTTGCTCGCCTGGTGTGTAGCCCGCTGCAGTGATGGCATCCAAAATCATTTGGATGGCGGCTTCGTGGTTGGGCACGTTGGGGGCAAAGCCACCTTCGTCGCCGACAGCAATGCTCATGCCTTTGTCGTGAATGATTTTTTTCAAAGCATGGAAAACTTCAGCGCCATAACGAACGGCTTCACGGAAGTTAGGTGCTCCCACTGGAATGATCATTAACTCCTGCAAGTCTAGGTTATTGTTGGC
>CAJASG010000215.1 GCA_903944555.1 uncultured beta proteobacterium | reverse complement strand
GGGCGTGCGGATCTCGTGGCTCATGTTGGCCAGAAACTCCGATTTGCTTTGGTTGGCCGCATTGGCGGCCTCTTCTGCCCGTTTCAGGTCTACCAGGGCGCGCTGGGCTACCTCCATGCTGGCTTGTAGGTCGGCGGTCTTTTGTGCGACCAGATCTTCCAGGCCGGCGCGGTAGCTCTTGAGTTCGGCATCTCTTCGCTTGGTGGCGGTGATGTCCCAGCTCACCCCGACCATGTGCAGGGCGTTGCCCTGGGCGTCGCGGGTGACGTCGGCGGTGGCTTTCAGGTTGAGCGTGCGGCCATCCGGTTGCACCACCCTGAACTCGGTGTCCAGGCGCGCAGAGTCGGCAATGGCGTTTTGCATATTCACCAACTGCGCTTCCAGATCGTCCGGGTGCATGCCGACCTGCCAGGCATCAATGGCCCTCGAAAACCCTTCCCGCTGCAGTCCATAGAACCCCAGCATCACATCGTCCCAGAGGAGCGTGTTGGTCTGCAGGTTCCAATCCCAAATGCCAATATTGGCCGAGCGGGCGGCCAGCTGCAAGCGCTCCTCGCTTTGGCTTAATTTCTGTTCGGTTTGTTTGCGTCCGGTGATGTCGGCACGAATCGCCACATACATGGTGGGCTTGCCATCGTCCCCCATAAAGGGGGTGATGGTGGTCAGCAGCCAATACAGGTGCCCACCTTTGGCGCGGTTGCACACTTCCCCCTGCCAGGTCTGGCCGGTGGCAATGGTGCGGTACATCTCGCTGAAAAACTCTTTGGGATGGGTGTCGGAGTTGAGCATGCGGTGGTCTTGCCCGAGCAACTCTTCGCGCGAGTAGCCGCTGATTTCACACAGCCGGTCGTTGACCGAAAGAATGCACCCCCGCACATCGGTGGCTGCCACGATGGCATGCTGGTCCAGCGCGGTCAGCGTGTTTTTGAGCTGCGTGCTGATGGCGGACTCACGGCGCGCCAGCGCCTGCATCACGCGGACATTCGCTTTGGTCGCGGTGGACAGTGCCATGCCGACGATGGCAAGAATCAGGGTGTAAAACCAGTATCCGGTCATGTCGGCGAGCGACACGCTGTTGCGGAAGAAGCCCGTGCCTTGCGCGATGCCTGTGGCACCCATGACTGCAATCAGCACCAGCACCAGTGTGGTGCCCCGCTGGCCCAAGCGCAGGGCCGACCATGCCACAAACAGGAACATCCAGTACCCCTGCGCCACTTCATTGACTGCAAGATGCGCCAGCATTGGCAGTTCGCTGTGGCCCCAATCTAAAAAAACCACTCCACTCGCCAGCGTGGTCAGGGTAAAAATCAGGGTCGCCTCTGCGAGCTGTCGAATCGGTGGCCGGGTGTGTGGCTCGCTGATCGCCGACCACCACACCAAAATCAGGGGCGTCAGCACAACCACGCCAAATGCATCGCCCATCCACCAGGCCAGCGCGCCGGAGAGGAAATTGTCCGCGCTGATCACCCCGCGTAACAGCAAGGTCGTGGTGCCGATGCCGGCACTGAGGGCGGTCGCCGCAACGCCCCCCCAAAGGAACATTTCCGCCATGTCGCGCAAGGTCGGCAGGTTGTGGTCAAACCTGCCATTGCGATGGATTAACCAGGCGCCCACGCCTGCTGCCAATGCGCTGCCCATGGCCGACCCGGCCGCCGCCCACCACACCGCACCCGCCAGCAGGCTTTTGACCAGCGCGCCCAGGAAGATTGCCCAGAAATAGCGTTTCCCCCCGATCAGCAAAGCGGCCAGCGCCACGCCGCTGGCCAGGTAAAAGATGCTGGCGCGCCCGTTTGTCGAAAAGTAGGCGTTGCCCGCCATGGCGGTCAGGACATACAGCGCCGCTACACCGAACATGCGCAGCAGTTCGGCCGGGGTTGTGGATAGGCCAAATTTATTCATATTCTTAGGCCCTTGGTCCTTGTGAGAAGCGCATTAGTTGCATTTTTGCTATCTTTTTAAGAGCTGCTTGCGCAATATATACGGGGGCTAGAGGGCTAAATGACCATTAATTTTCACGCTGGCGGCATGCAGCGCTGGCGCCAGGTCCACGGCCAGTTGCGTACATGCGGCAGTGTCACCCGCCCGCCCAGCGGTCTCCAGCGCCTGGCATAACTCGCCCAGCGCCAGCGCGCCCACGGTGCGAGCTGCCGACTTGAGGGGGTGGGCCACCGCTTGCACGGTGGGCGCATCGTTCCCCGCGCAGGCGGCCAGCAGGTCCGTTACCTGCTGTTGTGCACTGCGCAAGAATTTTTCCAGCAGGCGCTTGTGCATGGCTGGGTTGTCGCCCACCAGCTCCGTCAGGCTGGCAGGGTTCCAGATAGCGGGGCTTAGCGGTAGCCACTTGGCAAGCAGGGGGGCGAGTTCGCTCATGCGCAGGGGCTTGGACAGGTAGTCGTCCATGCCGGCGTCCCGGCAGCGCTGGGCTTCGCCTTGCATCGCGTTGGCCGTGACAGCAATGATGGGCAGGCGCGCGTCGGGGGCCTCGGCCTGGCGAATCGCGTCTGTCAGGCCAAAGCCATCCAGATGGGGCATGTGGCAGTCGGTTAGCAGCAGGGCGTAACGGGGTGTGCCCGTGGCGTGCCCGCTTTGCCACATGGCCAGTGCCTGCACGCCGTCCTCGGCCACCTCGCAGGTGTAGCCCAGCAGCCGGAGCTGCTCTTGCATGACTTCGCGGTTGGTTTCGTTGTCTTC
>CAJASG010000214.1 GCA_903944555.1 uncultured beta proteobacterium | reverse complement strand
GCATTGTTTGTGATGGTGCTGTTTGCCCAGATCGTCTCGCGCCAGCTGTTCAGCTACTCAATTGCCTGGTCGGAGGAGTTGTCGACCTATATGTTTGTCTGGTTCGCCTATCTCGGTGCGGTAGTCGCGGCCAAAATGTCAGCCCACAACCGCGTCACGGTTCACATGCAGTTCCTGCCCAAGTGGCTGGCCAAGACGTTGATGACGGTTGCTGACTTGTTGTGGGTGGCGTTCAACTTGTATTTCGTCTGGCTCAGCTATGACTTCGTGTTTAACCGCATGAACCTTTTCTGGAAGGCGCAAACCCTGGGTGTGCCGATGAAATACATCTACATGATCCTGCCGGTCACCTTTTTTCTGATGTCTATCCGCGTGCTTTGGAATATTTACCTAAGCGTGGTTAAAGGTGAAGAGTTACTAGATCCGGAGACCGCCGAGATCAAAAAAATGCATAAAAACAATAACGCAACGGCCCTGAGCTGAGCGTACATCGGAGACAAAACCATGGAAATGTACCTTCCTGAAATTCTATTTGGCGGCTTCATGCTGCTCCTGTTGCTGGGTGCCCCGATCACGGTGGCGTTAGGCGGCGCGGCCATGGGCGCCTACATGGCGCTCGACAAAGACCCGATTGCACTGGTGCAGATCGCGTTCAATTCTGTCGGCAGCTTTCCGCTGATGGCCTTGCCCGCCTTCGTATTGGCAGGCGCTTTGATGGAGGCCGCCGGCATTTCTCGGCGACTGGTGGACATTGCCGAAACAATGGCTGGCCCCATCACCGGCGGGTTGGGCGTGGCAACGGTGCTCGCCTGCCTCTTCTTCGGTGCTATCTCGGGATCGGGCCCGGCGACCACTGCTGCGGTGGGGATGCTGATGATTCCCGCCATGACCAAGCGCAACTACGACCCTGCTTATGCCTCGGCGGTGACTGCTGCCTCGGGCGGGCTGGGGATCATTATTCCGCCCTCGATTCCGATGGTGATCTTCGGCATTGCGGCGCTGGGCATGGAGCCGCCAGCTGATGCGGTGGAGAAGTTCGGCACCTTTGCTTCGTTGTCTATTCCCAAGCTGTTTGTGGCCGGCGTGATGCCTGGTTTGCTGATGGCGGGCAGCCTGCTTGTGATGAACTATTTCATCTCTAAGACAAGTGGCTATCGCGGCCTGTCCGAAAACTGGTCCGGTGACGAGCTGCGCGTGGCGCTCAAGCGCGGAGTCTGGTCGATCCTGGCTCCTCTGATCATTCTTGGCGGTATTTACGCAGGTCTGTTCACGCCCACAGAATCGGCCATCGTCGCAATTTTCTACACCTTGTTTATTGGCTGGTTCGTACACCGTGAATTGCGTTTGAAAGCAATTCAGGTGGCGCTGCGCACGACCACCTGGATTACCGGGCGTGTGTTGCTAATCCTGTTTACAGCCACCGCCTTTGGTCGATTGCTGGTGGAGCAGCGCATTCCAAGCGACATTGCGGAGGCTATGCTCAACATGACTTCCAACCCTTACATCATTTGGGCGTTGGTGATCGTGTTCCTGCTCTTTGTCGGTATGTTCATGGAAACGCTGGCGGCCATCCTGATCTTGGTGCCAGTGCTGCTACCAGTGATGTACATGACCGGCGCAGACCCGACCCATGTGGGCATAGTGGTGATCTGCACCTTATCGATTGGTTTCATGACCCCACCGCTGGGGGAGAATTTGTTCGTGGCTTCGGGCATTGGTGGACAGCCGGTGGAGAAGATTGTCGTGAAGGTGCTGCCCTTCGTATTCGTGACCACTGTTGCTACCTTCGTGATCGCCTACGTGCCGCAGATTTCACTTTGGTTGCCGTCCTTGATGGGCTATTGACCTCACGCTACCGAACACGCAACGTCGTCAACCGACCAGCTTCGGTGGGCGGCGTTTTTGCAGATCGGTGATGACGTTGGCCAGGGTGGCTACTCCTTCATAGATGACGCGCGCATTGATCGACTGAAAGCCCAGACGGAAAAAATTGCCAGCGGGTTGGTCGGCCTGAAAGAACACATCACCCTGTTCGATCAGCACCCCTCGCTCAGCGGCGGATTTGGCCAGCTCCGTAGCTGGCACATTGTCAGGCAATTGCACCCAGCAGGAACCGCCTCCGCTCATCGGGGTCACGGTGCACTGCGGTGCGTGGCGCGCAAGCGCATCCAGCACCAGCGCTCCGCGTTCTTTCTGGGCCTCAGCCAAGCGCTTTAGATGGGCGTCGTTATAGCCCAGAGATATGAACAATGAAAGGCTGCGCTGGATGAATGAGGATGGGTGTCGGAGCATGAGACGGCGCAACGCACGCAGCTCTTTGATCAAAGCTGGAGCTGCGACGATGTAGCCAATGCGAAGTCCCGGTGCCAAGCTCTTGGACAAGCTGCCAACATAGATCACCCGATCACTGCGATCCAGGCTCTTGAGTGCAGGAATGGGATTGCCTGCGAAGTTGTTCTCGCTCTCAAAGTCATCTTCGATGATCACCAGGTCAGAAGCATCGGCCAGCCGCAGCAGTTCTTCACGACGGTGCAAGGGCATGGTCACGCCGGTGGGGCACTGGTGACTGGGCGTTGTGTAAAGGTAGTCGAGTTCGCGCAGCCTGTCATCCACGATCAGTCCGTGGTCGTCGACCGGTAGCGGGACGATGTGCGCCGTTCGGCTGGTGAATATGTTCCGAGCATCCGGGTAGCCGGGGTCTTCGATACCGACCCGGGTGCGATCGCGCATGAGCAAGTCGGCCACCATGTAGAGCGCGTGCTGCGCACCCACTGTGATGATAAGTTGGTCAGTTGTGGCCCAGACGCCGCGCCGGGGCAGCACGCGAGTGCAGATCTGCTCCACTAGCGACTCGTCGTCGCGAGTGATCTGATCGGGCGCCCAATCGCGAATGTCGAGCACACTCAGTGCCTTGAGGCAGCATTCGCGCCAGGCAGCAGTGGGAAACAGTGATTCGTCAAATTGTCCGTAGAGAAACGGATAAGGGCTCTTTTGCCAGTTTGCTGGCTTGACTATGCTGCGCTGCGCGCTAGGTTGTTGGTACAGCCTTTGCTCCCAGGCAATGGGGGGGTGGGGTGGATGGTCGTCGGTGGTGATGCGACCTTGCAAGCGCTGGCCCAGCAAGGCTGAACTCACAAAGTGCCCCTTGCGTTCGTGGGACACCAGATAGCCCTCATCGGCCAACTGCTGATAGGCAAGTACCACAGTGATTCGCCCAACGCCGAGTAACGTCGCCAATTCGCGGCTTGAGGGAACGGGTGCGCCGGGTTTGAGCTGGCCGTCCAAAATGGCCGAGACCAGCATCTCTCTGATCCGACCTTGCAAGGTTAAATTTTCGCGGCCACTGTGTTGCAGCAACTGCTTCCACATCGCCCCTTGTATTTGTTGTGCCATAAAAAGTGTTATCTGGTCTCGATTTCTATTCAGCGAATTTATGACGCTATTGTGCTCCGGCAGCCCACCGGCTTGACGTTCATTTCGTCACGAAGTTCTTTGGTCAAAAGACCCACCGCTCAGCGCTTCTCGGAACCGTTGCCAAGCGGATTGACTCACCCAGGCTAGGCCAAAAAATAGATAAAAAATGGCCCGATCCAGCCTGATTTATTTGACTACGCAAGGCTTCAAGTGCGACTTGTTAATTATCCGACCCAGGCGGGAAGCGCAAGTCGTGCGACATCTGCGGCGCGGCAATGCGCATATAGGCTTGAATGTTTCCGAGCCATTCCAGATTGGTTGTTGGCCCCGATTGACTGAGCCTGCGCTCGCGCCAGGCTTCATAAACTTCTTGAAATCGCATGATCCGGGCTCCTTGTATCAAGTGCGCCCGGCTCAGGTTTGGTGCGTCCAATGGCACCTCCCAAAACCGGACAGATTACTTGCTACAGCACCGGACAGATACATGTCCCAAGTGATGGACATGGGCGGCGGCGTAACTCCATAAAATGGAGCTCTTCATTGAAATTCATCCGGCCACCATTTGACTTATCGTATTGCCATCAACGGCTATGGCCGTATCGGCCGCTCTTTTTTGCGTTGTTTGCAGGAGTCGGGTCTGCGCGAGCAACTGGCGGTCGTGCACATTAACGAACCGGCCGATCTCGATTCGATTGCGTACTTGACCCGCTTCGATTCCACACACGGGCGTTTCCCGGGCCAGGTAGAGCGGCAAGGCAATGGGCTTTTGATAGATGGTGAACTCATTAGCGTCAGCCACGCTACCTTGCCGCACAACGTCGATTGGAAGGGGCTTGGCATTGACCTTCTGGTCGAGTGCTCTGGTCAATATGCGCAGCGCAGTGAACTGGATGCCTTTCTTGACGCGGGCGTGCCTAGGTTGCTGCTTTCGCATCCGGGGCAGTCGGCCAGCGACGTGGATGCGACCATCGTTTATGGAATCAACCACCGCACACTGACGGGCGCTGAGCGCCTGGTCTCCAACGCATCCTGCACGACCAACGCGGTGGTGCCCGTGCTGGACTTGCTCGATCGGGAATTTGGCGTGGAGCAGGTCTTTTTAAGCACGTTGCATTCGGTCATGAACGACCAGCCCTTGGTGGATGGATACCACCACTCCGACCTGCGGCGAACCCGTTCGGCAATGCAGTCGATGATCCCGATTTCGACCGGACTGGCGCGTGGCGTGGAACGCCTGTTACCTCAGCTCATGGGGCGCGTGCAGGCTAAGGCAATTCGGGTTCCTACGCTGAATGTGTCGGCGATTGACATGGTCGTACACCTGAAAAAAAACGTGGACGCATCTTCGGTCAATCGGCTGTTGGCCAATGCCGCTGCCGGGCCATGGGCGAAGCTGATCGCCTATACCGAAGCTCCGCACGCCTCGGTCGATTTCAACCACGACCCGCATTCAGCCATTGTTGACGGCAGTCAAACCCTCGCGGCCGGCGATCGATTGATCAACTTGCTGGTGTGGTTTGACAACGAGTGGGGCTTTGCCAACCGCATGCTCGATGTGGCGCGGCATTGGTTGGGGCGGCCGGCAGCGTAGTGCTGCACGGGGCATGCCTCAACGTGCGGTGCCGGTTTTTCGCATCAGCGTGCTTTTGCCAAACAGGCTCTCTACCAGATCCACGGCCAATTCGGCCGTCTGGTTGCGCAAGTCCAGCGCGGGGTTCAGTTCCACAATGTCCAGCGAAGCGAGCCGTCCGGTGTCGGCAATCATTTCCATGCACAACTGGGCTTCGCGGTAGTTGGGACCGCCGCGCACCGTGGTGCCTACGCCGGGGGCGATGGTGGGGTCCAGAAAATCCACATCCAGACTCACATGCAAATGGGTGTTGGCATCGACCAGTGCCAAGGCCAGCTCCATGGTGTGGCGCATGCCCATCTCATCGATGTAGCGCATGTCAAACACTTCAATGCCCATGTCATGCACCAGCCGTTTTTCGCCCTCATCCACGCTGCGAATACCGATTTGGCGAAT
>CAJASG010000213.1 GCA_903944555.1 uncultured beta proteobacterium | reverse complement strand
CCTTACTCAAGCAAGGTTTGGTCATTTTGGACACGCCGGGGCTCAATGCCATTGGCGCAGAGCCCGAATTGACGGTGAGCCTGATTCCGCAGGCACATGCGGTGGTGTTTATTTTGGGTGCCGACACCGGCGTCACCAAATCCGACCTGTCGATTTGGCGTGAGCACCTGATCACAGAAACTGGCGACACGGACGAGCGGCTCGTGGTGCTGAACAAGATTGACACCCTGTGGGACGCCCTGAGTACGCCCGAGCAAATCCAGGCCCAAATCGACCGTCAAAAGTCGAGCACGGCACAGATTTTGGGTATTCCCCCAGACCAGGTCATCGCCGTTTCGGCACAAAAAGGGCTGGTAGCCAAGGTAACCAAAGACGCCGCATTGCTGGCGCAAAGCTGTCTGCCCGTGCTGGAGGATGCATTGGGACGCGGGATGATGGGCAAGCGCCAGAAAATATTGAGCAAGGCCATGGTGTCCGGCATTACGGATTTGCGCGCTGAGACGGGTCGTGTCATCAACATCCGAAAGCGCGACCTGGACGAGCAGATGATGGAGCTCAAGGGCTTGCAGGGCAAGAACGTGTCGGTGATTAAAAACATGCGCTCACGTATCTCGCTGGAGCAGTCCGAGTTTGACCTTGGGGGCGCCAAAATTCATGCGGTGCGCTCCGTGCATTTGAAGCTCTTGCGCGAGGTATTTGGGATTTTGGGGTCGAAGTCGTTGAAGGTGGAGATGGCGCAGTTGACCGATACCCTGATGCAAAAGGGTGTCAAGTTGGGTGTCAAGAGGGCCTATGGCGCGACGTTTGAGCGTCTGCGGGGTAACCTGCAAAAAGTTCAGGCCCTCAGCGGGGATATTCAGGCCATGTTGAGCGCCACGTTTCGCCAACTCAATGGAGAGTACGGATTTTCCTTGCAGGCTCCCGCCGAGCCGCAAATGGCGCGTTATTTGAGCGATTTGGACATGGTCGAGCGCAGCCACATTCAGTACATGGGAATTGGCAACGTTTTCAAGTTGGCGCAGCCTGAGTTTTCGGACCGGCTGGTGCGCGCGTTGTCCACGCGGCTGCGGGGCATCCATGAGGCAGCTTTGGCCGATGTGGAGCTGTGGAGCAAGTCGGCAGCAGCCCAACTGGACGCACAAATGCGGGAGCGCCGCCGCAATTTCAGTCGCCGCATTGAAGCCATTGATCGTATTCAGCAAGCCGCTGGCGGACTGGAAGACCGCATTCAGGAAATCGAGCAGCAAAGTACTGCGCTCAACCAGTTGGACGTCAAATTGACGGAGCTCACCAGCTACCTGATCGCCGCGCAAGACGTTGTTCAGGCCGCCCCTGTCATGGCGTTGGACCTGGAGCTATCGTAAGCGTGCGACCAACAGCGGGACACTTCGCCGCAGAGGTGGTGGAGTGGCAAATGCGGCATGGTCGCAACGATTTGCCGTGGCAAAACACCCAGGACCCTTACCGCGTCTGGCTGTCCGAAATCATGCTGCAACAGACCCAAGTGGTCACGGTCCGTGGCTACTTTACGCGGTTTATGGAGCGCTTGCCCGATGTGAAAGCCCTGGCGACTGCGACTCTTGACGATGTCCTGGGCTTGTGGAGTGGCTTGGGCTATTACAGCCGCGCCCGCAATCTGCACCACTGTGCGCAGGATGTCATGGCGCTGCACGGCGGAGTATTTCCCTCCAGTGCGGAAGTATTGGTCACCTTGCCAGGTATCGGGCGCTCAACAGCAGCGGCTATTGCGTCGCTGTGTTTTGGGGAACGGGTGGCCATTCTGGATGCCAATGTGAAACGGGTGGTGACACGGGTGTTGGGGTTTGATGCCGATCTGGCGCAAGCTGCCAACGAGCGGGCGCTGTGGGACGCTGCCACCACCTTGCTCCCCGCGCCCAAAGTGGCTGCAGCGACCATGCCGCGCTATACCCAGGGCATGATGGATTTGGGCGCCACGGTGTGCCTGCCTAAAAAACCACAATGCCAAGCGTGCCCTGTCAGTGCTTTTTGCGCAGCTACCAAAGCTGGCGACCCACAACGCTACCCGGTGCGCACGCGCAAGCTGAAAAGGTCCAGCCAGTCCATTTGGTTGCTTTGGGCGCAGTCAGCACAGGGTGCCGTCTGGTTGGCCAAGCGGCCTACGCCAGGCGTTTGGGCCGGACTGCATTGCCTGCCATTGTTTGACAGCGAAGAGGCATTGCATGGCGTGGTGCCTGCACAGTGGCATCAACACCTGCGGGCTGATACGGTTTTCACGCATGTCCTGACCCACAAGGATCTTCATTTGCACCCCTGGCAACTGACACTTCCCGATCAAGCACTTAGTTGGGGTGAAGGGCGCTGGGTCAGTGCAGACGAGTGGCCCGCGCTGGGCTTGCCCGCCCCCATCCGCAAGTTGTTGCAGCGCGGCTAGATGGCGTCTATTTCCCGGTGGCGTTTGAGTGTGACCCACTGGTCTTTGAACCGCTTTGCCAGTTGCTCAACCAAGTACACCGAACGGTGCTGGCCGCCAGTGCATCCGATGGCCACGGTGACATAGCTGCGGTGGTCGCGGGCGAGTACGTCAAGCCAATTTTCTAGAAAGTGGGCAATATGGTGCTGCATTAAGGCCACCTCTTCTTGGGCCTGCAAAAATTCGATGACCGGTTGATCGCGCCCGGTCAGTTGCTTGAGCTCGGGTTCATAGTGCGGGTTGGGCAGCATACGGACATCGAACACATAGTCCGCATCGCTGGGGACGCCGCGCTTGAAGGCAAAAGATTCAAACACCAGCGTCAACTGACCGTCTGGCGCAGAGATCAGCGCCTTGACATAGCCCTGCAGTTGGGATGGCCGGATGATGCTTGAGTCAATCACATGCGCCTGTTCACGCAGAGCCGCAAGCAATTCACGCTCCAGTTCGATGGCATCAATCAGGGCGCGCCGTTCATCGCGCTGGGCGTTGGTGGGCTCATATTGCGAAAGCGGGTGCTTGCGGCGTGTTTCGGAGTACCGCCGCACCAAAGTGTCGGTGGCGGAATCAAGAAACAGCAGCTTGACCACAACACCCTGGTCGCGCAAAACGTCCAGCTGCTGTGGCACCAGAGGCAGTGAGGTGGCGCTGCGCACGTCCATGGCAATGGCCAGTCGGTGCACCTTGTGTTGTTTTTCCAGCTCGACAAAAGGCAGTAGTAACTCGGGTGGCAGGTTGTCCACGCAGTAAAAACCTGCGTCTTCAAGTGCGTGCAACGCCACCGATTTCCCGGAGCCGGACATGCCAGTGATCAGCACTATTTCCATTACGTGCCCGCCTGCAACATTTCTTTGGCGTGCGCCAAAGTGGTGTTTGACAGCTTTTCTCCACCCAGCATGCGCGCGATTTCGGCAACCCTTTGCTCGCCCTGCACTGCGGCGACCGTGCTGATGGTTTGCGCATTTTTCGTTTGTTTGGCCACCACCAAATGGTGATCCGCGCATGCGGCCACTTGGGGTAAATGGGTGACAGCCAGAACTTGTCGGTCGATTCCGAGTTGCTGCATGAGGCGTCCCACGGTTTCGGCCACGGCACCGCCCACTCCGGAGTCCACCTCGTCAAAGATGAGTGTTTGCGCCGTGCCCAGCTGGCTCGTAGTCACTGCAATGGCCAGTGCCATGCGTGAAAGCTCACCCCCTGAAGCCACTTTGCCAACCGGGCGCGGCGTGCTGCCAGCATGGCCGGCCACGAGAAAGCTGACATCTTCCTGCCCGCTTTGCATTGCTTGTGCGCTGGGCTCCAGTAGCACTTGAAATTGACCGCCCTGCATGCCCAAGCCCTGCATAGCCTGGGTGATGGACTGGGCGAGCAAGGGGGCTGCCTTTGTGCGCGCTTTGGAAACCACCTTCGCCTCGGTCAGGTAGGCCGCATGGGCTTTCTTTTCCTGGATTTGCAGGCTATCCAGGTCGGATGCTGCGTCGAGGTCTGCCAGTTCGATCCGCCAGCCCACCAGCAAGGCATGCAAGTCCTCGGGGGCACGTTTGTAGCGCCGTGCCAGGGATACCCACAGCGAAAGCCGCTCATCCAGTTCTGCCAAACGATCCGGGTCCAACTCGGCGCGACGCACATAGGCATGCAAGGTGTGCACGGCATCTTCTACCTGTGCAATGCCGGATGCCAATACGTCAATCGGGTTCTGGAATTCCGTTTCCAGATGGGATTGGTTCTGCAACTGTTGCAGCGCTGCGTGTAGTTGTTTCAGCGCATTGCTGTCTTCGTCTTCCAGCAAACGCAGCGCACCTTGTGCGGCGTCCAGCAAGGTCTGACCATTGGACAGGCGGCTGTGGCTACTGTTGAGTTCGCCCCATTCGTCGGGTTGGGGGTCGAGCTTTGCTACTTCGCCAATTTGCCACGCCAGTCGCTCGCGTTCGCGCAAAAGGGAGTCCTGTTTGGAGACTGCCAGTGCCAATGCACTTTGGGCTTGCCGCCACGACAACCAAGCGGTGCTCAGCGCGCTGGTTGATATCTTGGCATAGGCATCCAGTAGGCCGCGCACTGCGTCTGGTCGGGTCAGGCTCTGCCATGCGTGCTGGCCATGGATATCCAGCAACTGTTCCCCAATAGTGCGCAATTGCTGGGCCGTGGCCGGGCTGCCATTCACCCATGCCCGACTTTTTCCCTGCAGGTCCACGGTGCGCCGTAACAGAAGCGATTCGCCCACATCGAACCCACCCTCCTGCAACAAAGCCAGTGCCTGTGGTGGCGTCCTGAACTCTGCGCTTACGTCGGTCCGCGTGGCTCCTTCACGAATCACGCCGGAGTCCGCCCGCGCACCGGTGACCAGTTGCAGCGCGTCGATCAGGATCGATTTTCCGGCCCCAGTTTCTCCTGTGAGTACGGTAAAACCGCCCATCAGATCGAGTTCCAATTCGCTCACGATGACGAAATCGCGAAGAACAATACGTTTAAGTCCCACGGTCATGCAACTCCCTCATTCCAGTGCAGTTTTTCGCGCAAGGTGTCAAAGTAGCTCCAGCCCTTGGGGTGCAAAAAACGCACCTGGTACTGCGAACGCGTCACCACAATGCGGTCCCCGTGCATTAAAGAAGCCAGCGAATGCATGTCAAAGTTCGCACTGGCATCCCGCCCTGCTACTATTTCTATAGCTATCTCCGCAACGTTGGCAAGCACAATGGGCCGATTGGATAAAGTGTGCGGAGCAATCGGAACCAGAATCCAGCCGGGAATGGAGGGGTGCAACAGCGGCCCGCCTGCGGACAAGGAGTACGCCGTCGAGCCAGTGGGGGTGGCAATGATCAGACCATCTGCCCGCTGGTTGGCCACAAAATGCCCGTCCACTTCAACCCGCAACTCCACCATGCCGGAGGTTGCGCCCCGATTGACCACTACATCGTTCATGGCCAAGGCCGAGTACATGCATTGGCCGTCGCGGAACACATGGGCCTGCATCAGGCTGCGGTGGTCCTCTTCAAAGTGACCCGCCAGCATCGGCCCCAAGGTGGCCTGGAAATTGTCCAGCGGTATGTCGGTAATAAACCCCAAGCGCCCCTGGTTGATCCCGATCAATGGAACGCCGTATTGCGCCATCTGCCGACCAATTCCCAGCATGGTTCCGTCGCCTCCAACCACCAGACACAGGTCGCAGGTTTCACCGATGGTCGCCACGTCCATGGTGTTGTAGTGATTCAAACCCATGTTGGCTGCAGTGTCGGCCTCAAATGCTACGTCGCATCCGCGGTCCATCAGGAAATGGGCGATTTTTTCCAGTGCTTGACGCGACGACACGCCCGCAGACCCGGCGGACGTGGCCTGGTACTTACCAATCAATGCAACCTGGCGGAATTTGGACTTCATTGGCAAATTACATCACTAAAATGTGTCAATGCTCGATGATCGTTCCAAGTTGTTGCTGAAAGCTCTGGTTGAGCGCTACATCGCTGATGGCCAGCCGGTGGGGAGTCGTACCTTGTCCAAGGCGTCGGGTCTGGAGTTGTCGCCGGCGACCATTCGCAATTTGATGTCGGACCTGGAGGAGTTGGGGCTGATCGTCAGCCCGCACACCTCGTCGGGGCGCATTCCTACGGCCCGCGGCTACCGCTTGTTTGTGGACACCATGCTGACGGTGCAGCCATCGCAATATGCGTCGCACAGCCTGGCGCCGGACCAACCACAAAAGGTTATTTCCAACGCCGCCAACTTGCTGTCCAGCCTGTCCCAGTTTGTGGGCATTGTGATTGCGCCACGGCGCACGTCGGTATTTCGCCATATGGAGTTCCTGCGCTTGTCGGAGCGCCGTTTGCTGGTGATCATCGTTTCGCCGGATGGTGATGTGCAAAACCGGGTGATCTATACAGAGGTCGATTACTCGCAGGCCCAATTGGTCGAGGCGGCCAACTTCCTGAACAGCCATTACGTGGGCCTGGATATTGAGCAAGTGCGTGAGCGCCTGCAAGGCGAGGTGGAGTCGTTGCGCTCGGAGATCGCAACGCTGATGCAAGCCGCGGTCACGGTTAGCTCGGAGGCGATGACCGAGACCCAAGATGAAGTCGTGATCTCGGGGGAGCGCAACCTGCTCTCAGTATCGGATTTTTCCAGTGACATGGGTCATTTGCGGCGCGCCTTTGATTTGTTTGAGCAAAAGGCGCAGCTCATGCGGCTGCTGGATATTGCCGGTCAAGCCGAGGGGGTGCGTATATTTATTGGCGGTGAAAGCCAGGTCATTCCGTTTGAAGACCTTTCCATCGTCAGCTCGCCCTATGAAGTGGATGGCAAAGTGGTGGGAACCCTTGGCGTGATCGGCCCGACCCGTATGGCGTATGACCGGATGATCCAAATTGTGGACATTACATCGAAATTAGTCAGCAACGCGCTGAGCCACCACAAGTAGCCCGGTACAATCGGCCGCTGGTTTGGGGCGTTAGCTCAGTTGGTTAGAGCAGAGGACTCATAATCCTTTGGTCGAGTGTTCAAGTCACTCACGCCCTACCATTTATATTGAAGACCTGCAGCGTTTTACGGTGCAGGTCTTATTTCGAAATGGACTCAATTCGTCCGATATGAAACGTGGTTACGCAAATGCATTGACCTTGGTGCCCACTGCGCCCTGGGTCGCCAGTGGTGGCTGCGGAATGGCTTGCAGCAGGGTCATGGCGGAGTCGGCTTGCATGTTGAGTGCTTTTTTCAGCACCAGCATGTTGACAGCATCCGATGTGTTGCTTTGTGCGGCGCTGGTTGCGGCCTGCACTGCGGGGGTGTTGGATATATTCACAAGCGGCCCTTTAAACAGAATGGTTGATTTCTGTCTATCGGCGGTGATTTGTTGAACTTGAGGTTTCCCCCGCTATCGCAATCCTGCGCTCGGGCCGTTTGCTCCGATGGTGGCACACTTTTTCTGAAATGCAGCTTGCTGCATCGCCTCGGCTTCGCCCACGAGGCCTGCATATTCATCTTCTAGCAGGGGGTTCCCTCCCAACATGAACAGGACAGGGAAGAACACCACAGCGCCAAATGCACTGACCAACTGGTCTTTGGACGCCTTTTCGTCGAGTTGTCCCGCTATTTCTTCAATCCGGGTCTGTTTGCGCTGAAATTCGACCGCCAGTTGCTTGCAGTTGTAGGCTTGGTACTGGGTGGGCGGCACGTAACGCACGGGCACATTTTTTGACGTCGTAGTGCAGCCCAGCATCCCGAAAGACGCAGACAGCACCACCAACGCTAATTTCTTCCCATAGCTCATCCCCATGACCATACCCGATCACTGGGGTGGCTTGGGTGGAATAAAGAGGGCATAAACCCGGTTTACTTCGAATTTATAGCGCAATTTTGCTATAAATACAGTAGCTACTTGCGCACATTCTGCGGGCGCTACCGGCCTACTGGGCTTGTAATTTCTCGGCTGCAAGCCGGGTTTCCAGGTGCCCACGGCAGCTGGCATTGATGACGCGCAGCTCGGCCAGCGTCTCGTCGATCTGGGCGCGTTTGCGCTCCAGGTCCGCAATTTCGGTGTCGGTGCGCTCAATCACGTAGCTGAGCTGCTGGGCACGGCCTTCACCCTGGTCGCCGTATAAATCCAGGTACTGTTTGATCTCGGACAGCGGCGAGCCAATGGCTTTGGCGCGCAGGATCAGGGCGAGGCGCGCGCGGTCGCGACGGGTGTAGACCCGGGCTCCGTTGATGCGCCGTGGCGACAACAGGCCCTTGTCTTCATAAAAACGCAGCGCGCGCAGGGTGATGCCAAATTCCCGGCACAGCTCGGTGATGCCAAAGAGTTCGGCCGTGTCCACGTCCCGGTGGGAGTCGACAAAAGCCTGGGCGACGCTGACTTTCATCAGATCACGCGCTGCAAACGCATGGCCACGCTCATGTCGCCAGACACTTTGAGCTTGCCAGCCATGAAGCCGGTCGCTGGTTCCAGATCGCCGCTGAGCATGGCGTTCAGGTTGTCCAGGGTAATGCCCACGGTGCAATCTGTGTCGGATGCGTCGTTGCTGACGGTATTGGGGGTGGACTTGCCGTCGATGACGATGATGCCGTCCGCGCCGCAGTCAAATTTCAAGGTGGCCGCCAAGCCGCTGTCAGCGCCTACTTTGGTACGGATGGCTTGGGTGCATTCTTCGAGGTTCATGGAGCTTTCCTTCGGTTGGTGGTGATTTTAAGAAACGTCTGTTGTCAAACGACACGAATGCTAACAGTGCCGCATGCCGTTAAGCATAGTATAAACACCTATACGAAATTTAGTTGACGTTAACGTCACCTTGATTTCTAATGCGGAAACAATTCGTGAAGGACCCGACCCCATGCCCGTACTGCGTTCCAAGATCAATGCCCGCACCGATGCGTTTGCTGCCAATGCCAAGCGCATGGCCGACCTGCTGCTTGAGGTGCAGCGGCTCGAAGGCATGGTGATTGCCGAGTCCGAGTCCAAACGTGACAAGTTCGAGAAGCGCAAACAGTTGTTGCCCCGCGAGCGGGTGGCGCGCTTGCTGGATCGCGGCACGCCTTTTCTGGAGCTGAGCCGCCTGGCGGGTCTGAACATGCACGACGACGACGGCAAGAAGTCGGTGCTGGGGGGCGGCTCCATCATCGGCATCGGGGTGGTGGCGGGCAAGCGCTGCCTGATCTCGGTGAACGACAGCGCGGTCAAGGGCGGCACCGTGGCCCCCATGGGCCTGAAAAAGGCCCTGCGCGCCCAAGAGATCGCCATGGAAAACAAGCTGCCCCTGATTTACCTGGTGGAGAGCGGTGGCGCCAATCTGATGTACCAGAGCGAGATTTTTATTGAAGGCGGCCGCAGCTTTGCCAACCAGGCGCGGATGTCAGCCATGGGCTTGCCGCAAATCTCGGTGGTGCATGGCTCATCCACTGCCGGTGGCGCGTATTTGCCGGGTCTGTCGGATTACGTCATCTTGGTGCGGGGCCGCTCCAATATCTTTTTGGCTGGGCCGCCCTTGGTGAAAGCCGCCATTGGCGAAGACTGCACCGAAGACGAACTGGGTGGAGCTGAGACCCATGCGCAGGTCACCGGCCTCGGCGAGTATCTGACCGAAGATGATGCCCACGCCATCGCCATGGCACGCGAGGTGATGGACAAGCTGCGCTGGGATACCACTCCGGTTGCCGCGACATTCTCGGAGCCGGCATTTGACGAGCAAGAGTTGATGGGCATCGTCCCCGCTGACGAGCGCGAGCCGTACGACGTGCGTGAAGTGATTGCACGCTTGGTGGATGGCTCCGACTTTTTGGAGTTCAAGGCGGAATATGCGCCCGAGATGATGTGCGGACAGGCCCGCGTGCAGGGCCACTTAGTAGGTATTTTGGGCAATAACGGCCCGATCCAGCCCGCCGGCTCTACCAAGGCGGCGCAGTTCATTCAGCTGTGCGACCAGACCGGCACGCCGCTGATATTTCTGCAAAACACCACGGGCTACATGGTCGGCTCGGTCGCCGAGCGCAGCGGTGCCATCAAACATGGCTCTAAGATGATTCAGGCCGTGGCCAACGCCCGGGTGCCCAAATTCACCGTGGTGCTGGGCGGCTCTTATGGTGCCGGCAACTACGTCATGTGCGGGCGTGGGTTCGACCCGCGTTTCATCTTCTCCTGGCCCACCGCGCGCACCGCCGTGATGGGGGGTGCGCAGGCAGCCAAGGTGATGGACATTGTGAACCGCGCCAAGATCGAGCGCACCGGCATGGAGGCCAATGAAGAGGCGCTCAAAGCCATGTCCGATGGACTGCGCCTGCGGCTGGACAAAGAATCTGCCGTGCTGTTTGGCACCGCCCGCCTGTGGGATGACGGGATTATTGACCCGCGCGACACGCGCCGCATTTTGGGCCTGTGCCTGGCCCTGGCCCATGAGGCCGATCAACGCACTTTGCGTTCCAACACCTTTGGTGTGGCACGCATGTAAATCCCGCTTTGAAAACCCTGTCTTTCAACATAAACCGGAACTACCCACCATGAAATTCACCCCCGAGCACGAACAAATCTCCGACACCGTGCGCAAGTTTGTCAAAAACGAAATCAACCCCCATCTGCCCGAGTGGGAGAAGGCCGGCATTTTCCCGGCGCACCAGTTGTTCAAAAAGATGGGCGATTTAGGGCTGTTGGGCATCAAGTACCCGACTGAATTTGGCGGCATGGGCATGGACTTCAGCTATTCCATGGTGATGGCCGAAGCCTTGGGCGACTGTGCGGCAGGCGGCGTGCCCATGGCCATTGGGGTGCAGACCGATATGTGCACCCCCGCCTTGGCACGCTTTGGCTCGGATGCGCTGCGCCACGAGTTTTTGGCTCCCAGTATTGCGGGCGACATGGTGGGCTGCGTGGGCGTGAGCGAAACCGGTGGGGGCTCGGACGTGGCGGCATTGAAAACCACCGCCCGCAAAGACGGCAGCGACTACCTCATCAACGGCTCCAAGATGTGGATCACCAACGGCATGCAGGCCGACTGGTGTTGTCTGCTGGCCAACACCTCGGACGGCCCGGTGCACAATAACAAGTCGCTCATCATGGTGCGCCTGGACAGCCCTGGCGTCACCCGCCAGAAGATCGAGAAGATTGGCATGCATTCCAGCGATACGGCACAGCTGTTTTTCGACAACGTACGCGTGCCGCAAAGCAATTTGATCGGGCAAGAGGGCATGGGCTTCATGTTCCAGATGCTGCAGTTCCAGGAGGAGCGGCTGTACGGTGCGGCCGGTTGCCTGCGTTCGCTGGACAACCTGATTGACCAGACCATCGACTACACCCGCCAACGCCAGACCTTTGGCAAACCGATTCTGCACAACCAGGTGGTGCATTTCCGCCTGGCCGAGTTGCGCACCGAGGTGGAGTGCCTGCGCGCCTTGACCTACCGTGCGGTGGAGTCGTATGTGGGTGGCAAAGACGTGACCAAGCTGGCCTCCATGGCCAAGCTCAAAGCGGGACGCCTGAGCCGTGAAGTGGCCGATACCTGTCTGCAGTACTGGGGTGGCATGGGCTTTACCGCAGACAACCCCATCAGCCAAGCCTACCGCGACAGCCGTTTGATCTCCATTGGCGGTGGTGCCGACGAAATCATGCTGGGCATCATCTGTAAATTTGAAGGCACCTTGCCCGGAAAAGCATGACCAATTTAGTATCAAAAGAGGCTGAAACGCCCGTGGAATGGGCGCAGGCAGCTCCTATATTCATAGCAATAGTGGCGACCCAGGTGGGCGCGGTACTGCACATCACGCTGAATCGCCCCGATTCGCGCAATGCCATGTCCCTGCAAATGGTGGCGGAGCTGCGCCGGGTGCTTGCCGCTGCCGAGAGCCGGGCTGGGCAGGCAGATGCGGTGCGCGTAGTGGTGCTGCGCGGTGCGGGCGGCCACTTTTGCGCTGGTGCCGATTTGAAAGACATGGCCGGTGCCCGCATGCGCGCCATGCAGGGCGTACCCGATGGTGGGGACCCCCAACCAGACCCAATTGCGCAGGTGAATGCCGAGTTTGGTCAGCTGTGTGTGGCCTACGCCAACACGCCGCTGGCGGTAGTGGCGCTGCTGGAGGGCACGGTCATGGGTGGGGGCTTTGGTCTGGCCTGCGTGGCCGATGTCGCCATTGCCAGCGACACCGCCAAGTTCCGTTTGCCTGAGACCTCGCTGGGCGTGGTGCCGGCGCAAATTGCCCCGTTTTTGGTGGAGCGCTTGGGCTACTCGCAGGCCAAACGCTTGGCCGTCACCGGTGGCCGTTTGGACGCTACCGCTGCACTGGGCTTGGGTTTGGTGCATACGGTCTGCCCCACAGACGCGGTGGAGTCCGAGCTGAACAAGGTGTTGGCAGACATCTTGGCCTGCGCCCCTAGTGCGCTGGCGGCTACGAAGGCGCTGATGGCCCGTGCACGGCTGCAAGCACCCGCCGATCTGGTTGCCGACGCTGCTGCACTCTTTTCTCAGGCGGCCCAAGGCCCCGAAGGCATTGAAGGCAGGACTGCTTTTATTCAGAAACGTAAACCGAATTGGGGACCAGCATGAACCTCTCCAAAATAATGATCCGCTACAGGAGCCTGGGTGGCTGGGCGTTTTGCGTAGGTAAAGGAGGAGCCCGCGCAGCGGGCGGGGGACACGAAGCAAAACGCTCGGCCGCCCAGACTCATATGAAGGTGTTACATGTTTAACAAAATACTTATTGCCAATCGAGGCGAAATCGCCTGCCGCGTGATCCGCACCGCGCGTGCGCTAGGTTACCAAACTGTGGCCGTGTTCAGCGACGCGGACCGGGATGCGCCACATGTGGCGCTGGCGGACGAGGCTGTGCATATTGGTGCTTCACCGGCTGCGGAGTCTTACCTGCGAGTGGATGCTCTTCTGGAAGCTTGCCGCAAAACCGGTGCCGATGCGGTGCATCCGGGCTATGGCTTTTTGAGCGAGAACGCTGGCTTTGCTCAGGCTTGTGTGGATGCTGGGTTGGTGTTCATCGGGCCCCCGGCTTCGGCCATTACCGCCATGGGCGACAAGGCGCTGGCCAAGCGGCGCATGCTGGATGCGGGTGTGCCCTGTGCGCCGGGCTATCTGGGTGCGGACCAGAGCGACGAGGTGTTAACGCTTGAGGCCGAGAAAATGGGCTATCCGTTGCTGGTTAAAGCCGTGGCGGGTGGTGGTGGCCGCGGCATGCGCCTGGTGCGGGCTAAGTCTGAATTACAACAAGGTATTGAAGGTGCCCGCCGCGAAGCGACCAGCGCCTTTGGCGATGGAACGCTGATGCTGGAGCGACTGATCGACAACGGCCGCCATATCGAAATTCAGGTGTTTGCCGATGCCCATGGCAACGCCGTGTACCTAGGTGAGCGCGATTGCACCGCGCAGCGCCGTCGCCAAAAAGTCATTGAAGAAGCGCCGTCCCCTGTGGTCACCCCCGCCATGCGCGAAGCTCTGGGCAAAGACGCCGTGGCAGCGGCCATGGCCGTTGGCTACCGGGGCGCGGGCACAGTTGAGTTCATTGTGGACGACAAGCTGAACCACTACTTCCTGGAGATGAACACCCGTCTGCAGGTGGAGCACCCGGTCACCGAGT